>DSDZ01000406.1 GCA_011048475.1 Bacteroides sp.
AAATTGTCCCAGGTTCCTTACATTTGTAAATAGACATCCTCCGTACATGGGAAGATATGAGTATATCAACAGGGACATCAGCTGGCTTTCCTTCAACTTCAGGGTCCTCCAGGAGGCCATGGACAAAACGTTGCCCCTGTATGAACGCATCAAGTTCCTTGCCATCTATTCCAACAACATGGAGGAGTTCTACCAGGTCAGGGTGAGCTACTACAGGGAGATGCTGCGGCATGAAGGCGAGTTCCCGAGAGAACATGTGCGCGAGGTCAATCCCTCGATGATCATCAGGCAGATCAACGAGATCGTTACCAACCAGCAATCCATCTTTCACCTGATCTTCGAGGACGAGATCCTGCCCGAACTGAGAAAGAACAACATCATCGTGGTTCAGGAGGAGGACAGGCTCTCTCCGGAACAGGTCCGGTATATCCGCGAGATTTTCTACTCGGACATCCTCACCTCCATTCAGCCGGTCCTGCTGGTAAAGAAAAAGGTACGGCCGTTTCTGAAGACCGGACAGCCCTACATTGCCATCGAAATGGTCAGCAAGGAACGTTCCGGCCGGAAACAGCTCAGACGGTATGCCATCCTGAAGATCCCCACCGATCACAACATCCCCAGGTTTCTGGAGCTTCCCCGCGAGGACCACAAACATTACATCATGTTCCTGGAGGATGTGATCATGCGGCACTCGGAAGCCCTTTTCCCCGGTTACATCGTGAAGAACTGGTACTCCCTGAAACTGACCAGGGATGCAGACCTGGAATACGACGATTACGAAGGGGAGGATCTGATCGAAACCATCGACCGGATCCGTTCCCTCCGCTCAGTGGGCAGCCCGAACCGCTTCCAGTATGACAGGAGAATGCCGGAAAAGCTGCTTGATTACATCACTGCTTCTTTCGGAATCAAAAAAGATATCCTGGTCATCGGGGGAAGCCGGCACAATTTCAGGGATTTTTTCAACTTCCCCAACCCGGTTTACCCGGAGCTGGAAATCGAGAACCTCCCCCCTGTTCCCAATCCCGTCCTGGCAAACCAGAAAAAGACAATGGCCTCCCTGATCGGGAAGAAAGACTTCCTGCTGAGTGTGCCCTACCAGCCGTTTGAGCATTTTCTCAGGTTCCTGAGGGAAGCTGCCACCGATCCCACCGTGGAAGAGATCAAGACCACCCAGTACAGGGTCTCAGATCATTCTGTGGTGGTCAATACCCTGATCGATGCGGCTGAGAACGGAAAGAAAGTGACCGTCTTCGTGGAGCTGAAAGCCAGGTTCGATGAGGAGGCCAACCTGAAATGGGCCAACGAGATGACCAAGGCGGGGATCAGGATCATCTACAGCATCCCCGGGCTGAAGGTGCATGCCAAAATTGCACTCGTCATCAGGAAACCGGACTCAAAACACGGCGACCAGGTCTACCTGGGCACGGGTAACTTCAACGAAAAAACTGCCCGTATGTATGCCGATCATGGGTTTTTTACCTCGAATCCCGAAGTGGTGAGGGAGGTGAAGGAGCTTTACAATCACCTGGAGGACCAGGACCTGCGGCCGGAGTTCAGGCACATCCTGGTTCCCGGTTTCAACCTGATCCCCCATTTCATCCGGCTGATCGACCAGGAGATCGCCCATGTGAAAGCAGGTGGGATCGGATATATCCTGCTGAAGATGAACGGACTGCAGGACAAAGAGATGGTCGATCACCTCTACAGGGCAAGTGAAGCCGGGGTAAAGATCGACCTGATCATCCGGGGAGTGTGCACGCTTAAAACGAACCAGCCTTACAGCCGGAACATCCGGGTGATCAGGATCGTGGACCGCTACCTGGAGCATGCAAGGGCTTATGTGTTCCTGAACAACGGGGAACATCAGATCTACCTGGGATCGGCGGACTGGATGAAAAGGAATCTGCGCAGAAGGGTGGAATGCGTCTTTCCAATCTATGATCCGGATGCCAGGCGGGAGATCCTGGATATCCTGAACATCCAGCTATCCGATAATGTGAAGGCAGGCGAGGTGGACGAAAACCTGAACAATGTGAGAATCATCACGAAGGGACCGGACATCAGGGCCCAGATCGCCACGCATGAATACTTCAGGAAAAAATATACCGTCTCATGACCGGTCATGAGTCCGGGCACCAGGCACAACCTCGGTCTGTATGACATCACCGAAAAAGAAAAGATCCGCACTCTCCCTCTCCCGGGGGGTGTCCCCCCCGGACCCCATTAACAAGGAAGCTGTCAGCCGCCTGAAACAGGCCAAAAAGAAACAGTATTCAACCGCCCGGCTGCTGGAAGGGATCAGGCAGGGCGACACCGGCATGCTCAGCCGGGCCATTACGCTCGTTGAAAGTTCACTTCCCCGGCACAGATCCGATGCGGAGGAGTTGATCACAGCCTGCCTCCCCATGTCAGGCAGTGCTTTCAGGATCGGCATAACGGGGGTGCCCGGTGCCGGCAAAAGCACATTCATCGAAGCCCTCGGAAATCACATCATCCGGCAGGGAGGAAGGCTGGCCGTGCTGGCCATCGATCCGAGCAGCGAAAGGTCCAGAGGGAGCATCATGGGTGACAAGACCCGGATGGAGGTGCTGGCGGGCCGGCCCGAAGCATATATCCGCCCCTCCCCTTCAGGGGGCACCCTGGGAGGGGTGGCCCGCAAGACCAGGGAAACCATCCTGCTGTGCGAAGCGGCCGGGTTCGATACCATCTTTGTGGAAACCGTGGGAGTGGGACAGTCGGAAACAGCGGTACACGGCATGGTTGACTTTTTCCTGCTGCTCATGCTGGCCGGCGCGGGAGACGAGCTGCAGGGGATCAAGCGGGGCATCATGGAAATGGCAGATGCGCTGGTGATCAACAAGGCGGACGGATCCAATATCCAGAAAGCCAAAAGGGCACAGGCGGAATATGCCAACGCCCTCCACCTTTTCCCGCCCGCTCCATCCGGGTGGACGGTACAGGTAAAGACCTGCTCGTCCGTTTACCAGACGGGCATCGGGGAGATCTGGCAGATGGCACTGGACTACCGGGAACATGTGACCGGGAACGGGTACCTGGAAAAGCGCAGAAAGGAGCAGGGAAGGTACTGGATGTACGAGACGTTGCGCGAGGGGATCTTCAGCCACGCCTTCAACGACCCTGAGATGCAGAAAGCACTGAAAAAACACGAGCAGGCCATCGCGGAGGGGAAGGCGACCCCTTACATGGCTGCCGTTTCAATTTTGAATCAATACAAATCACTTCACAGGCACCCGTGATATTGCCGGCCTGATGGCAAAACGTATTATCTTTGCGTCCGTCCAGCCTTATTTCAATTAACTGTATGAAACGTTTTCCTGTTTTCCTGCTGATGCCTTCTCTTCTCATCTTTTCCTGCAACACCACGCAGGACAGCTATACCATTACATTTGATGTGGACGGATATCACGGGAACTGGCTGAAGCTGATCCTGCCGGTGAACCGGAACCGTGTGGTGTATGACTCGGTCCTGATCGGCCCGGATCAACCGGCAGTCCTCTCGAAACAGACCGAGGGGGTGCGGACCATGTACCTGACTGTCGGGAATGCGGAAGGTTCCGTTCGGCTGCTTGTGGAGAATGCGGAATACAGGGTCACAGGATCGCTGGAAGATCCTGTAATTCGGACGAACAGCAGGGCACAGCAAGATCTGAATGCATACCGGGATGCGCTCCGGCCGCTCACGGAAAAACAATCCCGGCTGAGAAAAGCGATTGAGGAAAATTATTCTTCGGCCGGCCAGGCAGCGCAGGACAGCCTCCTGGATGCTTATTACCAGGCTGTCCGGGAAACAGAAATTGCCGATTCGCTGTACGTGGAAGAACATCCCTCCTCATTCGCATCGGTCCTTGCCCTCAGGGGGACCTTTTATACCATGAATGCCGACAGGCTGGAAGAAGCGCTCGATGCAATGGACCCCATGGTGCGGCAGCTTGAGGAGTATCAATACATGCATGGAAAGATGGAAAGAATGAAATCCGTGGCCATCGGAAAGCCATACCTGGATTTCGGCCTTGAAACCCCGGAAGGAGAGGTGCTTAACGTGTCGGATGTGCATGAAGGCAATGTACTCCTCATTGACTACTGGGCCAGCTGGTGCGGTCCCTGCCGGAGGGCGAATCCGGAGCTAGTGGAAATATACGGGGATTACAGGGACATGGGATTCACGATCCTGGGGGTATCGCTTGACCGGGACTCGGCCGCCTGGGTCGGTGCCATCCGTGAGGACGGCCTTTCATGGCACCACGTTTCGGACCTCAGGTACTGGGACAACAAGGGTGCCGTCCTGTATGGCGTACCCGCCATACCCCATACGGTCCTCATTGATCAACAGGGGATCATCCGTGCCAAAAAAATACACGGTGCCGAGCTGAGGTCGGCCATCGAAGAACTTCTCGGTATCTGAAAAAATTTCAAATCAGGGCCTGGTCACCTCCCCCTTCACCCAGAGGATCGTCTTGCTGTTCCTGGGATCGTTGGTGATGATGGTGATGGTCTTGTTCTGGTTCCCCACCTTTCCGGCTGAGTTGAAGATCATCTTGATATTCACCTTCTCACCCGGGGCGATCACTTTCTTTTCGGGCTGGACGGCCGTACAACCGCATGAAGCGCTCACCTTTCTGATCACCAGATCCGATTTGCCCGTGTTCGACAGGACATAGGTGTGTTCCACCTTCTCACCCTGTTTGATGTTCCCGAACCTGAACTCTGTATTGTCCACGCTCAGCACGGGAGCAGCGGCCATCTCCCCGGCTGTCATCCCGGAGAAATCCTCCTCGATGTTGGCACTGACCACCAGGCTGTAATTACGCTCCGATACACCGTTGAGCTTCAGATTCATCCTGTCAATGACAAATCCCCAGTCGTTTCTGACCGGTGCATCGTAGGTGGCTGTCAGCATCCCCTTTTCCCCCGCTTTGAGGGTGGATGGTTCAGCCTTGATCCGGATGTGGGCCGGGACACGCTCAAAGCCGATCTCCACGGGACCCTCAGAAGTGTTGATAACTTCCAGGCTCCTTTCCGTCTTCTGGGTATTTTTAATATTCCCGAAGGCCAGATGGTTCGATTTGAGGCGCACCGGTCCCATGGCATAACGGTATTCATCCTCAATGGTCTTCGGTTTCGGGATCACTTCGCCTGAGATGGTCAGGCGCACGTTCCCGGGATTCGAGTTCGAGATCACCGTCACGTATTTCCTGAATGCGCCGGGCCTTCCCGCAGGATTATAGGTGGCTGCCACAAACCCTTTCTCGCCGGGCCGCACAGGTTCGCGCGTCCAGCTGGGTGCGGTGCACCCGCAGGAGGTGGTCACATGCTGGATGATCAGATCGCTTCCGCCGGTGTTCACAAATTCAAACCTGTAGGTGACATTCCCTTCCGCTTCCTGAATTTTTCCGAAGTCATGGTCTGTGGTTCCAAAGGAGATCTTCGGCTCCACGGTCTGCCCCATCAATGGCAGCAGCATGCTGAACATGATGAATATCAAGACGCTGCGATGATTTAACTGTTCTCGTTTCATAACGCTTCCACACTATTTCATTTTCAAAAATGGTTCTTTACCCTTTTACGGCAAACAAGGGTCATTGTTCGGGCTCCCACAAAATTAACACAAAAAATCTACAAAAAGTTGCATAATTTTTGAGACAACCAGGTGTATGCAAATATCGTTCCGGAATATTAGGCCCACTTGTCATCAATAATATGTATTTTTAGCCCCTGAAAGAGGATCATGAGAAGCCTGGTGAAAATATGGTGCGCACTGCTCCTGCTCGCAGGCACCGGTCATCTCTCTGCCCAGTTCTACAATGGGATGCAGATGGATTTCGGGAAGAACCGGGTCCAGTTCAATGACCGGTACTGGAAATTTTACCGGTTCGAAAGGTTCGATGTTTACTCTTATGAGAACGGAACGGACCTGTCCCTCTATGTGGCCGATTTTGTTGAAAAGGAGCTGGAACTGATCGAGCGGTTCTTCGACTACGAGATCGAGCAGCGGCTCATATTCCTCACTTATAACAAGCTGACAGACTTCAGGCAGAGCAATATCGGACTGGTCTCCGAAAATGAAGAATATAACATCGGCGGAACCACGCAGATCATCCAGAACAAAGTATTTCTTTATTTCGAAGGGGATCACGTGAGTTTTGAGCGGCAGATCCGGGCGGCCATCGCGAAAGTGCTCCTCAATGAGATGATGTTCGGGAACGGTCTGAGGGACAACCTGACCAAAACGACCATTGTCAATCTGCCGGAATGGTACCTGGAAGGACTGATCTCTTTTGTCTCCAATCCGTGGGACTATGATCTGGAGAACCGTGTGAAGGATGGCATCGTGTCGGGGAAATACCGCAAATTCGTCAATCTCCAGGACGACGACGCCCGGTATGCGGGTCACTCCTTCTGGAAGTATGTGGCCGACACCTACGGAGCCTCCATCATCCCCCAGATCCTCTACATCACGAGGATCAACAAGAATGCCGAAAGCGGATTCCTGTACGTGCTTGGCAGCAAACTGAAGGAGCTTTCCATTGACTGGACCGCCTATTATCTGGGGCTTTATACGGCGAGGGAGGAGTTTTCCGAGCTCCCTGAACAGGGCAGCATCCTGAAAAGGCCTCACAGGAAAAGGGCTTACCAGCAGATCCGGATCAGTCCCGACGGCAGCCATGTGGCCTATGTCACCAACCAGGAAGGCCAGTACAAGATCTGGCTCCACCGCGAAGGGGAAAAGAGGAAGGAACGGATCTACAAAAGAGGTCAGAAACTGGACCAGATCAATGACTATTCATTCCCGGTGCTGGCCTGGCATCCCTCTTCGGAGATCCTGGGATTTGTGACCGAGGAAGAGGGACTGCTCAAGATCCATTTTCACAACCTGGAGACCGGGGAGCTGACCACCAGGAACCTGCTCTACTTCGAAAAGATCCTGGGCATGAATTTCTCGCCGGATGCCAGAAAGCTGGTCTTCTCGGCAGTGGTGGACGGACAGACGGATATCTGGGTTTTCGATCTTGCCTCCTCTACCAGCGAACGGATCACAAACGACCTGGCCGATGATTACCATCCGCGATTCATCAACAACATGACCGGGATCTCTTTTGTGTCCAACAGGAGGCTGGACACGCTTTTTATGCAAAACGACCCCGAGAACAACACCACCACCGCATTTGCGGTGTATGTCTACGATTACGCAAATAAGGATCCGCTGCTTCAGAAGATTTCCGAGGGTGACTACATCAATCACCTGCAGCCGCTCTCCATGGGAAGGAACGAGTTTATCTACCTGAGCGACAAGAACGGGATCCTGAACCGCTACTATGCCCAGTACGACAGTGTCATCAGCCTGGTGGACACCTCCATTCACTACCGGTATTTTGCCAACAGTTATCCGCTTACCAATTACAAGAGGAACATACTGTCCCATGATATCAACAATGAGACCGGTGAGGTGGCGGAGATCATCTACCATGAGGGGAGATACCATATGTACAAAAATCCCCTGGAGTACGAGCGGAAATACGGGGACGTCCTGGAGCCCACCGAGTACAGGGACAGACACGTGGACAGACTGATGCAGGAGGACTCGGTACACCATGTGGAGAAACGGGTGATTTCCATGAAGGACATTGCAAACAATGAGCTTATCCTGGACGGAGATACCATTCCGCTGCAGGAGTTCAGGATCGACATCAACAACTACATCTTTGAGAGGGAGAAGCTGAATTACTACAACAACCAGTTGCGGGGCAGGAACCTGAACCTGGTGCTGGACTCGGTGGAAACGGACCAGATGATGTACATCGATTACCAGACCGCTTTTTATCCGAACCGGCTGGTCAACCAGATCGATTACAGCTTCCTGAACGCTTCCTACCAGGCCTTTACAGGGGGCGCCTATTACTATAATCCGGGCATGAACCTGCTGTTCAAGGTGGGGGCGAACGATCTTTTCGAGGATTACCGGCTGGTGGGCGGGGTCCGGTTCGCCACCGATTTCGACAGCAACGAATACCTGCTCAGCTTCGAGAACCTGAAATACAGGCTCGACAAACAGCTGCTCTTCCACAGGCAGGTATTCAAGAATTACACCTTTGACAACAATGACAATTACGAGGCTACTGTCAAAACATTCACCCATGAGCTGCTGGGTTCACTGAAGTACCCGTTCAGCCAGACCCTGGCCCTGAAAGGCACCGCCACCGTAAGGCATGACAACACCATTTTTCTCTCCACCGATCTGAATAACCTGAATAAGGAGGGAATCGTGAAGGTATGGGGGGGGCTGAAGGCCGAACTGATCTTCGACAACACCAGGATCCTGGGAACGAACCTTTACAGCGGGTTGCGCTTCAAGGTCTTCGGGGAAGCCTACAGGCAGCTGAACAGGGCCAAATCAGACCTGTTTGTGGTGGGAGGCGATTTCCGGCACTATACCAGGGTGCACCGGACCCTGATCTGGGCCAACCGGTTTGCCGCCAGCGGATCCTTCGGCAGGAGTCCGCTCATCTACTACCTGGGCAGCGTGGACAACTGGATCAATATTTTCCAGGCCCGGGTGCCCACGTTCAATGAATCGGTGGACATTGATTATTCCCGGAACTATGCCTATCAGGCGCTGGCCACCAACCTGAGGGGATTCTCACAGAATATCCGGAACGGCAGCAACTTTGCTGTTTTCAACACGGAGATCAGGTGGCCCATCATCCGCTACCTGGTGGGACACCCGCTGAGCTCCTCCTTCCTGAACAACTTCCAGGTGGTGGGATTTGCCGATGTGGGAAGCGCATGGACCGGGCTGCATCCCTTTAAGAAGGACCAGAATGCCTGGAATACAGAGGTGATCACCAATGGCCCCATCACGATCACCCTGGATGCCAACCGGGATCCCATCGTGGCCGGGTACGGTTTCGGGGTCCGAAGCCGCCTGCTGGGTTACTTCGTGCGTCTTGACTGGGCGTGGGGACTGGAGAACATGGAAGTGCAGCCCAGGATTTTTTATCTCTCCCTCAGCCTGGATTTCTGACCCATGGATCTGAAATCTCACATCAGTCAGCTGTTGGATGCAGATCTGCTGGAAGAGCTTGTGAATACCAGGAGACACCTGCACCGCTACCCTGAGCTTTCTTTCCGGGAGCACCGCACCTCGGCCTTTATAAGGGAAAAACTGGATGCATGGGGGATCCCCTACCGA
>DSDZ01000429.1 GCA_011048475.1 Bacteroides sp.
GAAAGACGGGCTTACCAGGGGACTCCTCCGGTACTGCAATCCCATCGGCATCAACGTCAAGAGTTTTAAAAAACCCACCCCGGAGGAAGCTGCGCATGATTTCCTTTGGCGCGTCCACAGTGAAACCCCGGCAAGGGGAGAAATCCAGGTATTCATCCGTTCGCATTACGAGGACATTCTCGTCCCCTCCGTAGAGGGCTACATCCCGCCGCAGACCATTGATCAGCGTTTCGGGCTGATCAATGATTTCGAAAAACTGCTGATGCACAACCATACCAGGGTCCTGAAATTCTACCTGCACGTGTCACCCGAAACCCAGAAGGAGAGACTGATGGAAAGAATTGAAAACAAGAGGAAACACTGGAAGCATAAGGATGGCGACTGGGATACAAGAGAGAAAATGGAGGACTATCTGAAGGTGTATGAATGGATCTTCGAAAAGTGTAACGAGGTTCCGTGGCACATTGTCCCGTCAGATAGAAACTGGCAGAAGCTTTATGCGGTCTCCGTGGAAGTGCTGAAAACACTGAAGAGCCTGGACCTGGCGTGGCCTGATCTCCAAACCGGGATCTTCAGCCAGGAGAAACGGGCATGAGCGGAATTCCGGTAGAGACCCCTTCCGGCATCCATTCACAAAAATCCTGCACCGGATGCAGGGGTTTGCCTGAGGAAAAAGGAGGATGTCTCAAAAGGGATATATTTCTCTTATTTATTGAGGGATACTTTCTCGCAACGTGCTAATTTTGCTGGCGCAAAAAGATGCCAGGTTGCTTCGAAAGCATCCCTCAGATAAGGTAGAAATGAAACTTTTGAGATACCCTCCTCCAATTTCGTCCAAAGAAACCTGCGGCGGCTATTCCGGTTTCTGAACCTTGACCTCGATCTGCATGGTGCCGCCTGCCCCTGCCTCAATGGTAGCGACCTTGATCAGTCCCATCTTTGCACCGCCATCTTTATCTGCATCGGTGACAAAGGCAATCACATCACCCTCTGCCAGCTCATTAACGAGTGTCAGCGCAGCCCCTTCGGCATGTTCGACCAGCAACAGGTCATCCTCAACCGCATCGAACTCGGCAACGGTCATGGAAGTCTCACTGAACCTGGTGGAGTTTCGGGTGGACCACGTCTCAGGCCCGTCGGCGCTGAAGAACACGGTTGGGATGGTCTCGTCGTCGGGAGCGGCCAGCGTGGCCAGATTGGTGACCCCGTAGAAATACATGAAGTCGATCAGGGTTGCATTGGCCTTCGCATCGGCAAGGTTATACACCTCGCCGTTTGAAGAAGCAAAGGAGCTTCCCGTATTGGACTGGTGGGAGCCCAGGGTCTGTGTCCACTCATCGATCGGACCGCCCGTTTTCTCAACCGTGATTGTAAAGGTCTTGCTATCGGACATAATGTTTTCGTCGGTCACCGTAAAGACATACACATAGGCCCCGTCGTTCAGGGGGGCGATCAGGGTCACCTGGTCGGAATAGTTATCCTTCGGGATGTCTGAATCTGGGTAACCGGTCAGCGTGATACCATCCCTTGTGATGGAGAAGGATGCCAGGTCGGAGGTCCCCACGGTGGCCAGCCAGGAAAATTTCAGCTCGGCGCCGGGTTCCACCGTCTCATCCGCATCAATGTATTCACCACCGAAAAACTGGAGGTTCGGGCCCAGCATTTCCTCTTCGCCACAACTCTGAAATATGCCCAGTAATCCGATCATGAGTACCGGTATGATCACTGCAATCTTTTTCATTTTCATCTTTTTGTTGTTTTAATTTATAACACACAACCAGTTGATTTATTACATACAAAATTAGGATTATTTATCCGGATCCATACTGAAATTTATGAACCCTGTGTGATCGTCCCGGCCCCAACAACCTGATGATCACTTCACGATCTCCAGCACGAGCGCCACGATACCTTTGTAGGCCACATCGGTGGAAAACCGGATGGTCTCTCCCCCGCTGAATTGTATGTTCCCGGCCAGCTCTCCCTGCAGGGCATTGCCGACCTTCTGGTCATAGGTGGCTCCCTGTGCTCGGCTGATGGCATCATTCACCAGGTTGTAATCCAGTTGCTGAACGGATATGATGACCGCAACGTAATCCCTTTCACCCTGGTCGTCCGGATACAGGGAATAATCCCTGGGGAAAATCCTCGTCCCCGTGATCCCGCAGTATGGAGAGTGTTTCTCCGTGTAGGGGAACAACACATAGCTGCTCCCGTCGGTCTCCTCTCCGAAAATGTACGTATAACACTCCAGCGAATTTGTGATCTCCACTTTGAAATCCGTACCAGGCCTCAGAGCAGATGCAGATGTGAACGTGATCCCCTGATTCTGCCGGAAAGGAACATAGGCGCCTGTTGCATTGATGACCAGCCCGATTTTCACATCCAGCATGTTTGAAACAACCGCCTCGGCATCTCCCATCGGATACAATCCGTAAGCCTCCCGGGCAAAATAATCGAAATCGTTGTAGCGGACCCAGCCGATCCCGTCCGATCCCCACTCTTCACCCCAGCTGTTCATGATCTGAAACGCACCTCCCTGGTAATAGTCATCATACCCGATCACGCACATGGCATGACCCCCAAAACCCATCATGTTATAATCGGACCGTGTGGGCTGCCACAATTCCCTTCCGTTCATGTCAGACATGAAGCTGCCCCCCACCATCATTCCCACGACCACCGGTGCACCTTGTGCCAGGTTCTGTTTAATGGCCAGCAGGTCTGTCCGGTAATCATCACCCCCGCGGGTCAGGCGGTTGAATCCCCTGGTTCTGAATGAAGCCGCTGCCCTTCTCTCCGAATCGGTGGGCTCCTTGGAACAGGAATACTCGTCATACGCAAACCGGGAGAAAGGCAGCACCCCCCCCTGCTGCATCACCTCCATTGCCCTCTGCATGTATGTTCCCTGGCAATTGGGCAGGGCAATCTGGTTGTAGACATAGGAGGGGCTGAAGGTCACCTGGTCCGGATCCTGTCCGGTGGACCGGGCATGGAGAATGGTACGGGCCGCATAGGCCGATGACCATCCCACGCATGAACCTTGCATTCCCTGGTTCAGGCGCCGGGGACAGTATTCCAGGAGGGATACGCTTTCAGGCAGCGGATTTTTGATATTATCAGCCAGCGGTTCAAATACTTCGGCTTCATCGTAAATGGCCTGGTCCATTTCAAGTCCGGTGCCGAACAACATGCTCTGCAGGGCGGTGCTTGTGGTCTGATTTGTCCTCGTTAAAAGAAAAAAGGCCCCCACGGCCAGCGCAATCACGACAATCGCCGTTTTTGGATTTTTCCTGAACAGGTTCAGCAGGGCAGGCAGAAGTGCATAGATCAGTCCACCGCTTCCACCGCTGCCGGTTGTACCACCGCTCTGTCGGGGAATGCGTTGCTGGGGTCCGGGGACATCACTGTCCTTGCGAATTCTTACTGGCATTATATCAAATTTAATGGTTCGGGTAAATCGTCTGCAAAATCATCTTCTCCTGGTGCCCACACCGAGCGCGCCCAGCAGTCCGCGTGCTATTTCCCTCGCCACCGTCCTGCCCACCTGGCGGATCATCGTGTTTTTACTCAGCTTTTCCATGACACCTTCCTTTTTCCTCCGGGAAGATGTGTTCCCGGAATCCTTTCGCAGCTTTTCCTGGTGATCTTCCTGCTGGGATGCTTCAATTTTTCCTTTCAGGATTTCGTAAGCGGTGACCGCGTCGGCAGGCCTGTCATAGACCTTCACCAGGTTTGATCGGCTGACCAGCGTCTGAATCTCCTCTTCCGAAAGCACATCCATTCTTGACATGGGCGCCCTGATCAGGGTTGCTGCCAGGGGAGTCGGGGTCCCTTTTTCGCTGAGTGCCGTAACCAGCGCCTCACCGGTTCCCATGGAGGTGATGATCTCATCCGTCTTGTAATAGTCCGTCAGCGGGTAATTTTCGGCCGTCCGCATGATCGCTTTCCGGTCCTTTGCCGTGAAAGCACGCAGGGCATGTTGCACCTTGAGGCCCAGCTGACCCAGCACCTTGCCCGGGATATCCGTGGGGTCCTGTGTGCAGAAGAACACCCCGACCCCTTTCGACCGGATCAGTTTGACGATGGTTTCAATCTGCTCCACAAGTGTCTCCGATGCCTCGTTGAACACCAGATGTGCCTCATCAATGAAAAGGGCCAGTTTTGGCTTAGGGAGATCTCCCTCCTCGGGAAACAAGGCAAATACCTCTGCCAGGAGGCTCAGCATGAAGGTGGAAAACATTTTTGGCCGGCTCTGTATATCCGAAAGGCGAATGATGGAGATGAATCCGTTCCCGTTCTCATCCTGCCTCAACAGATCATTCACATCAAAAGAGGGCTCTCCGAAGAAAAGGTCGGCTTTCTGCTGTTCCAGTTCCACGATTTTCCGGATGATCGTATTGATCGACGCAGGGGAGATCCGCCCGTATTCGGCATTGATCCATTCCTTTCCCTCGTTGATCGAATATTGGAGGATCTTTTTAAAATCCCTGAGGTCCACCAGGGGAAGCCTGTGGTCGTCACAATATTTAAACAACACAGAAACGATGCCCGACTGGACATCATTCAGCTCCAGCAATTTGGATATAAGGACGGGGCCGAATTCCGTGACCGTGGCCCGCAGCCTCACCCCATTGCCGCCCGAAAGGGTCATCAGCTCCACAGGCATCGCTTTGGCCCGGTAGGGCAGCCCGATCTGTGCATGCCTGTCGGCAATAAACCGGTTTTCCTTGCCGGGTTGCGCCAGCCCGCTGAGGTCTCCCTTGATGTCCATCAGCAGAACCGGCACCCCGTTTTCCGACAGCTGTTCCGCAATCACCTGCAGGGTTTTTGTCTTTCCGGTTCCGGTTGCCCCTGCGATCAGGCCATGGCGGTTCATCATTTTCAGCGGAACTTTCACGTGTGCTCCGGGAATGCATTCACCGTCCAGCATGGCCCCTCCCAGCAGTATGAAATCACCGCTGCAGCGATAACCATCCACAATAAGTTCCCTGAAAGATTCTTTTCTTTCCATGATCCATCAAGGCTATTTTATTCATGATCCGGAAACGGCGGCTGTCAGCCCCGGGCCCTCCCTCCCAGGAGTCCGTCCTGGAGTTGCCTGAGTTCCTCCCATTTCCCTTTGAAAGCCAGTCCTGCCTGCTGCGGCCACGTACCGGGATCGTGAACCCTGAACCGCTGTCCTTCGGCAGCCAGAACCGACCTGATATTTTCCGCTTTGCTTTCTGCCAGCTTTTTCCATGTATCGATCCCACTTTTTTTGAGGATCCCCTCGATCACAGGTCCGATGCCTTCAACGATTTTCAGATCATCCTGCACGATCTTCCTGCCCAGTAAGGCCCTGGCCGTTTCCGGATCAAATTCCGGGATGCCTTCACCCGTGATTTGTTTTTCCGGCACCTCTTCTTCCGCGTCTTTTTCCTCTTCAGGAGATCCTTCCCCGGCTGGCTCAGGCACGAATTTGATAATTGTTTTCGGTTTTCTGATAAAATATCCGATCAGGAAACCAAGAACAGCTGCGACAAGTAAAACGATGATGATAAACAGCAAATCGGAAGCAAATCTTTCGCTCATTTCATATGGATTTTAATTAACGGTCACTTCCACCCTGCGGTTCGAACTCCTGCCCTTTTCGGTTTCATTTGAAGCAGCGGGTTCGGTATCACTTTTGGAAACGATCCTCATCCTTGATGTTTCGATCCCGTTTCTGGTGAAATGGGCTCCCGCCGCCTCAGCACGCAGCCGTGCAAATTTGTCATTGGCCGCCGCAGATCCTCTGCTGTCCGAATGGCCCTCAACGGTCAGGACCGCATCCGGACGGGCGGAAAAATAAATCCGCAATGCAGACATGTATCTGTCTTCATCCGTTCCCGGGTGAAATTCGGCCGAGGCAAAATCAAAATAATAGGTCCTTTCCCCGGTTTTACGGATGTAATCGAGCGCAAGTGTAACCGAATCTTCTGCAGGTTCAACCGCCGCAACCAAAGCAGCTGCTTCCGCGGCAGGGCTTTCTACCGCCTGTGCCCCGGATAATATGTCACTGCCCCTGCAGTCATCGCGGATCTTACAAACATACCACCAGGAGGCCACGATAATCCAGCCCGCGAGAAGGACGAAAAACAGACTTGATCGTTTCATGTTGGGAATGTATTAAGATCAGGCTAACCTTCATGAAGCCATAAAAAGTATATTATAAAGCACCTCTTAGATGATCAAAAAGAAAAAGCCGTATCTTTATTCGACCGCTTTTAAAAATAATACCTATTGAAATTTAACCAATTATTGCTATTTTTAAAAGAAATAATCAAATTATTCACAGGCAAAGACCACGATTAAATAGATCTTTCAAATTAAAAAGTTAGAACATGGCAAATGTAAAAGAAATCGAAGGTATCGGACCTGCAATGGGTTCCAAACTTGAAAAAGCCGGGGTGAAGACTTCTGCATCCCTGCTGAAGGAAGGAGCATCGAAAACAGGCAGAAAAAAAATCGCTGAAAAATCAGGGATATCCGAGGAGAAGATCCTGGATTTCGTGAATATGGCGGACCTGATGCGGATCAGCGGGATCGGAGGGGAGTTCGCCGAACTCCTGAAAGCTGCCGGCGTGGATACCATCAAGGAACTGAGGACCAGGAATGCTGAGAATCTCCACCAGAAACTGGAAGAGATCAACAAGGTGAAGAAGGTCACCAGAAGGGTCCCGTCCCTGAAGATGGTACAGGACTTCATCGAGAGGGCCAAGAGCACAGACCCCACGGTAACTCACTAATTCTACCTGTGAAATAAAGGTTTCCGGGTAACCGGAAAAGGAAGGGTGTCTCATAAGGGACACCCTTCTTTTGTATACTGAGGGATATGTTAGAAATAGGTCTTATGAGACAACCTCCTTTTTTGTTATATTGCCCCCGTTTTATTTCGTGGGTGCGCAATCAGAGATGACTCTGAGGAAGAGATACAGTTATATTGCATTCTACGACCTGGACAGGACCATCTTCACGGGGAACAGTGCCACGAGTCTGGTGGCGGAGGCCAGGAACAGAGGGATCATGAATGGCAGGCAATTCCGGCATGCCCTGTATCTCTCTCTTTTGTACAAGCTTGACTGGCAGGATCCTGCAAGGATCATCACCAGGATGCTCACCTGGCTGAAAGGAATGACCGAAACGGCCGCCAGGCAGCTCTGCCTGGAAGTATTTGAAAACAATCTCAGACAGACTATCCGGCCGGAGATCACCCGGGAGATGCAGAAACACAGGGATAACCTCGGTGCCAACGTCCTGCTCTCTTCTGCCACTTCGCTCATCTGCGAACCCGTGGCCGCGCACCTCAATCTGGAGGATGTGATCTGTACCCGCCTGGAAGCAAATAACGGGATCCTGACGGGAGCCACCAGGGGAAAGCTGGTTTACGGGAGGGAGAAGAAAACCCGGCTGACGGACTATTGCCGGAAAGAGGGCCATAAGCCCGCTGAATCCTATTATTACGGGGATTCAAAAACAGATGTTTATGTCATGGAAACCGTGGGTCATCCGGTGGCCGTTTGCCCGGATCAGCGGTTGCTGGAAGTGGCACGAAAGAGGGACTGGCGGGTACTGGAAGTGTCCGGCCCTTCTGGCTAATTGGGTTTTTAGGGGCTGAATCCGCAGAGTTATTCATGAATTGTTTAACTTACGCCCTTCCTTATAATCTTGCCCTCCATGCTGAATGTTATTGAATTATCCGGCATCACGAAAACATTCGGGTCGGTGGTGGCCGTGAATGACCTCTCCCTGTCGGTTCCCGAAGGCAGCATCTACGGTTTCATCGGCCCCAACGGTTCTGGAAAAACCACCACCATCAGGATGATCATGAGGATCATGTACCCCGACAGCGGCTCTTTGAAGATCCGGGGAAAAGAGCCTGATGCCATGCGTCATGAAAACATCGGGTATCTTCCTGAAGAACGCGGACTGTACAAGAAAATGAAGCTCGGTGAACTGCTCCGGTTTCACGGCGAGCTCAATCAGGGAACAGACCTCGGAAAATGGATCGACTACTGGCTCAGGCGGCTGGACCTGCATGAGTATAAAGAGAAGAAGGTGGAGACACTCAGCAAGGGGATGAAACAGAAACTGCAGTTTATCGCCACGATCCTGCACCGGCCCGAAATCATCATCCTGGATGAGCCGTTCAGCGGACTGGACCCGGTGAATGCGGATATCATGAAGGACGTGATCCTGGATCTGCAGAAGGACGGGGCCACGATCATCTTCAGCACCCACGACATGGCCATGGCGGAAAAAATGTGTGATTACATCTTCATGATCCACCGGGGGGAAAAGGTCCTGGACGGCACCCTGACATTTATCCAGGACCAGTACGGGAATGATACCATCAGGATCCAGTCCGAGATGGGCATGAAAGCCCTGGAGGGCATGCCCGGGATAGAAAAGGTCAACAATTTCGGGAAGCTCCAGGAGGTAAGGGTTGCCTCAGGGATCGATCCACAGGAGATCCTCTCGGATCTTCTTCAGAAAACCCGCATCACCAGATTTGAAATTACCAAACCCTCGCTGAACGATATCTTTATCAGGATCGCTTCACCGGAAAGAAAGGAGGTGGACCATGAATAAAATCATGACGCTTTTCAGAAGGGAGTACCGCGCAGCGGTCAGGACGAAAAGTTTCATTTTCGGTCTCATTCTTGTCCCCATCCTGATGGGAGGAGGTTTCCTGGCCATGATCATTATGGAAACCGAACAGGACACCCAGGACAAAAAGATTGTGATTGTCGATCATTCCGGAATGATGGAGGATGTCATCCAGCAGGTGGTGGACCAGCGGAACCAGCACGAGATCTTTGACAGCGAAACCGGCGAGAAAAGCATGCCCGCCTACCTGGTTGAATTCGTTGATCCCGATCCGGCGGACAGGCTCGGGCAGCAGCTGGAGCTGTCCAACCGTGTCAAATCCTCCGACCTCCACGCGTTCATCGAGATCGGTCCGGATGTCTACCGCCCGCAAGGCGATTCTGGTGCATATATCCGGTATTATTCGGAGCATGCATTCATGGACAATATCCGTTACTGGTTCGGGAATGTGATCAACGAACATCTCCGACAACTCAGGATATCGGAGCTGAATCTGGAACAGGAAGAGATAAATGATCTGTTCAGATGGATCAACATCGAGGGGATGGGAC
>DSDZ01000505.1 GCA_011048475.1 Bacteroides sp.
ACTGGTCCTCTCCTTTGATATCCAGCAAATCTGCCAGTTCACCCAGGATCGATGTGATCTTTTTATTATGTATCATGGCACATCTGAATGGAAACTATTTGCTCACTTCAATATGCTCCGCAAAGATCTGATTGGCATTGACACTGTCGTCCCAGGTCAGCTGGTCAACAATATCCTGTTTCTTAATTTCTTCCGCAAATGGAGTCACGGCTCCTTTTTAGGGAGCGCTCCTGATGGGTTGCCATATTCGTTCCAAAATTCTTCCTTTCATACAGAGAGTTTCATAAAAGTCGCAGGGGCCCTGCAAACGGAAGGGATACCGGTAGTCTTTCTGAACCGGGCATGATCACCTCCGGCATGCACCTCCCGGTGAGATGTGGCTTTTTTTCACAGCTTTTGAGGATTATTTCTACAACTTCTTTCCCAGATCGTTGCCGGTCTTTCAGTTTTTCGGACAGGATCAAACCCTCCTTTACACACCCTGCACACCTGACAGCACGACCCTGCAGGAGTCCTGAAGATTGGAATTAAGCACCTGATCCCGGAGATATTTGGCGGATCCCTTCTTTATGGTACAGTTTTGTTATCTTATAGCATGTTATAAAAACCTTGAGACCATGTATACCATTGTATTTATTCTTTTACTGGGACTCGCAATATACATTGCTGTGAAGGGAGTTATAAGACAGCGCATCGCATCGCTCTATACGGGGATCGTCATCGGTATCCTCACCCTGTTTCTTTTCTGGTTCATGGGTTTCTGGGGTGAGAAGCTCTGGTTCGACCAGATGGGATACAACGAGCGTTTCTGGACGGTGTGGATCACCCGGCTCGGACTGTTCCTGGTGGCCTTTCTGGTGGGGGGACTGCTGGTCTACCTGCTGACCTTCAGCCTTTCCGGGAATAAAAGCTACATCAGGCTGATTGCCGTTGTTACGGGAGCCCTGGTCAGCGGGCTCTGGTGGTCCGGGAACTGGGAACTGTACCTGAGCTTTATGAACAGGATCGACACCGGGATCACAGAACCGGTTCTGAACAGGGACACAGGTTTTTACCTGTTCATTTATCCGTTCATCAGATCGGTTTATGCCAGCCTGCTGGTCGTGGGACTGATTTCCGTTGGGGCTTCCCTGCTGAGCCATGCAAGTACCGACAAGCCAAAGTTTAAAGCTTATGATTCACTTTTCATCTCTTCCGGCATCACGCTGATCATCCTGGCATCCGGCAGATGGATCGCCCGCTTTGGTCTGCTGTTTTCGGAATTCGGGTATATCACCGGGCCTGGGTGGACCGATGTGAATGTCCGCCTGCCCATGCACTCGGTGGTATCAATCATCTCGGTCCTCGCCGGACTGGTGCTGCTTGCACCGGGCCTGAAATTCAATATCGGGAAGATGTGGGGAATAGAACGGAGGAAATCAAATGTTTCCGTGATCTATGTAATCGCGGGTACCCTGTTCGGACTCTGGCTCGTCCTGCTGGGGATCGTTCCCATGCTGTTCCAGTGGCTGAAAGTGGAGCCCAATGAAATTACCGTGGAAAAACCATACATCGAGAACAACATCCGCTTTACCCGTTCGGGATACCATCTGGACAAAGTGGAGGAAAAACAATACCCCGTTTCGGAAGAATTCCGGCAACAGACCGTGGAGGAGAACAGGGCCCTGTTTTCGAACATCAGGCTCTGGGATTACAGGGCCCTGGATGCCGTATTCAAGCAGTTCCAGGAGATCCGGCTCTACTATGAATTCAACGATGTGGATATCGACCGGTATACCATTGATGATACCTACCGTCAGGTGATGGTTTCCGCACGTGAAATGCAGCCGGATAACCTGCCCCTGCAGAGCCAGACCTTCGTGAACAAGCATTTCAAATACACCCACGGGTACGGGGCCGTGCTCAACCAGGTGAACGAATTCACTCCGGAAGGATTGCCCAATCTGCTCATCAGGGATATTCCGCCCGTCAGCCAGCATGCATCGCTGGAAGTGACCAGGCCAGAGATCTACTACGGTGAATTGTCGGATTACTACGTGGTGGTGAACTCCGAAGAGGAAGAATTCGATTATCCGAGCGGTGAGAATAACATCTACGCCCGGTATGAAGGAAAGGGGGGCGTAAAGATTTCCAATATGTGGAAAAAGGTCCTCTACGGATGGAAATTCGGGCGCACCAGGTTCCTGTTCTCAGGATATACCACACGGGAGAGCCGGATCATGATGCATCGCCAGATCTCTGAAAGGGCCAGGACGGTGGCTCCTTTCCTGACCCTGGACAACGATCCGTACCTGGTCATTGCTGACGGGAGACTATACTGGATCATTGATTCCTATACATCTTCCGGGTATTATCCTTACAGCGAAAGATTCGCTTCACTCGAAAGGATCGGAGGGGTGACTTACACCGACACGGAAGGCAAAGATGGATTCGTGGGATCCCGTTTCCGGAACAAGAACTATGTGCGCAATTCGGTGAAGATCGTCATTGACGCCTATAACGGGAATACGGATCTCTACATATTCGAAGAGAATGATCCGCTGGTACAGGTATACGACAGGATATTTCCTGGATTATTGAAGAACCATTCCGAAATGCCCGAGAGCCTGAAGAAACATATCCGGTATCCCGCAGATATGCTGATGTTGCAGGGAGTGGTCTATGCCAAATACCACATGACCGATCCCACCGTATTCTATAACCAGGAAGACCTGTGGGTCAGGGCCACCGAGAAGTATTACAGCAGGGTGCAACCTGTGGAACCCTATTATATCATGTGGGAGCAACCCGGATCCGATGAAATGGAATTTGTACTCATCATGCCTTTCACGCCCAAGAACAAACAGGTGATGATCGGCTGGATCGCAGGGATGTGTGATCCGGACAATTACGGACGTTTCCTTGCCTACAAATTTCCCAAGGAAAAGCGGATCCTGGGGACGCAGCAGGTAGAGACAAAAATAGACCAGGACTCTTATCTCTCGGGACAGTTGACACTGTGGGACCAGCGCGGTTCCAATGTGATCAGGGGCAATGTCCTGGCCATTCCGGTCGACAATACCATCATCTATGTGGAACCCATCTACCTGCAATCCGAGACTTCCGCATACCCCGAACTCAGGCTGGTGACGGTCATGCACAACGACAACCTCAGTTATGCGGAAACATTCGAAGAAGCTTTGCAGAACCTGTTCACTCCCTCCGCCGGTCCCCCGGAAGCGATCGCAGCCGGACCGGGAACTGAAACCATGGAGGAACTGATCAGCAGGGCCAATGAAGCCTTTGATCAGTACCTCCAGTACATGCAGCTGAAAGAGTTCACCAGGGCCGGGGAATCGCTGCAGAATTTGCAGGACGCCCTTCAGAAAATGTCAGAAGGAAATTGAGCATCATTCCCGGTTCACCAGCGGCAGGGTCACGAAAGCGATGGCACCGGTCACCAGGTGGATCAGCATGGAAAAGGAATGTGCGATGAGGGCAAAGATCTGTCCGGTGGATTCCTGGATCCCGAATAGCATCAGGCACTGGATCACCACAAAGTGCCAAGCACCGATGCCCGCCTGAACGGGAAGCAGAAATGCAAGGGTGGCAAAACCGAATGTGAATGCCGCCACGGAAAAGGAAAGGTCCGTGGTGGGCGGAAAGGCAAAAAAGATCACATAAAGCATAAGGAACCAGAGGACGTACTGCAGCAGGGAATAGAACAGGTACAGGGGGAGCCCTTTGATCCTGGAGAGGACCATGAACCCTTCCGCCATCTCGTTCCAGAATTTGCGAAGGCGTTTCTTCAGATTTTTCGCCCGTCCCGGGCGCAAAAAAAGAAAATAAAATAATGCTCCCAGAAATGCGGACACCAGGATCACGATGAGCACTCCCCGGATATTCATCGCGTCCATGCTTATTTCGGGAGCCTTCAGGATCTTTATAAAATTATCGAACTGCCAGACGATCAGTGTCCCGGCGATCAGTACCAGGAGGATCAGATCGGTCAGCCGTTCCGCCAGTGCCGTTCCCAGGAGCTTGGAAAAAGGGATCTTCTCGAACCTGTTCACCACCCCCAGCCTGGCAAATTCACCCCCCCTGGGAATCACCAGGTTCGTGAAAGCCAGCACCAGGTTTGATAGAAACAGGTTGCCGATGCCCGGAGCATATCCGAGCGGGGTGATCAGCATCTGCCACCTGAATGCCTTGATCAGGTGGCTGAAAAGATTCAGCATTACAGACACTCCGATCCACCACCATTTCAACCGGCTCAGATGATCCCCCAGTTCATTCAGATCCATGTCCCTGTATACAATCCAGAACAATCCGGCCCCGACAAAAAAGAAGAGGATGGCACGGGTTTTCTTTTTATCCATTGTTCCTCAACAACACCTGGATCCGCTCATTCAGTTCCTCCTGGAGCTTCAGGTAGGATTCCTTTAGGGAATCGCCACGTTCCTCCAGGGAAGCACCGATCCTCTTCAGTATCAGATCATAATTATTCAACATCACCTCTGCGATCTGACGGCCTTCCACCAGGAATTCCCTGGTGGCCTGTGCCGCAGTTGTCTTTTCATACTTGGTGGGGTGGGTCAGTCCCTCGAGAATGGTGTATTTGATCTTTTTCCCGTGTGCCTGATAATACATGTTGATGTAGGTCTCCACGCCGAAACGGATGTCCCTGATCTGGTTCACCAGTGGAAGAAAATCCTTTTTAAAAAGCGCCCTTTCCCCGGTCAGGTTCCTGAACGGATTGACCCTGTAATTGATCAGGGTTTCAGAAGGTGAACCCAGTACCATGTCGGCTTCGGGCTCCTCCTTCATCAGCGGATCCAGCAGCTTATGGAAATGTTCCTGCCTGATGCCGGTGACATCCGCATCAAAAAACAGAATAATCTCATGACCCGCTTTCTCCGCTCCAATGGCCATGGCGTTGCTTTTTCCCTGGTTTTCAGGTAGATTGATAAGCTTCATCGGGATCTTCTCTTCCATTCCCCTGAGAATTTCAGGGGTCCTGTCCTCCGAGCCATCGTCCACCACGACGATCTCGGCGTCTTTGTTCATTTCGTAGCATGTATTGAGGACATATTCGATGGTCTCCTCCTCGTTGTAAACACACACCACAATGCTCACTTTCTTTTCCATGATCACTGTATTGATTGATTATTAAATATGCATGTACTTTCATGAATGGTCCTTCACTGAGAATGTCACCCTCCTGAATATGGTGCTCCCCATGGGGACCAGCTGTACGGGAACCGGTTGATTGTGATGATCAAACAGCCTTCCGGCCAGCCTGACGGTGCCATTCTCCCAGGGAGACAGCGGATGATCATCTTCCCCTGCCATGAAATGAAAATCTGAATCAGGCCGGATGGTATATTTCCACCCCTTTCTGTCGGTTGCCGTGATCCGGTACCTGAAGAAGCCGCTTCCCCTGTATTCCTTTCTTTTTCTGATCCTGTGCCCGAAAGGAAGTGCATATACCAGCGGGCCCCGTTTCAGGTAAAGGCCGCGGCCCGGGACCGTGGCTGATCCGGGCTGCTTCATTCTGCGTACCTGAAAGTGAAATTTTACATTCACATGGTCGCCCTTTTGCCAGGTATGACGGAGGGTGATCCTGTCCTCATGATCCTCCATGACCGCCCCGGGCGGATGTGAAACCTCCACTGACCGGCATCTGTGGGGCTTCCTGATGGTAAAAGGAAATGTGACCGGTTGTGCGGGGGTAAACGTGAACCGGACATGATCGGAAAAGGGATAACCCGTTTCCTCACTGACCTGCAACCGGACCCCGCTGAGTTCGGTATGAATGCGGCAGGGACCGAACAGATTGGCGGTCAGACCATCCTCTCTCAAATCCTTCAGCCACATGCTCTCCACGAAATAAGGCATGGTTCGGCCCCCATTCAGCACACAGCAGGCCGCAGCCCGGTGAATGGCATCATAGGTCTCCCTGCCGCCAATTTCCCGGTGGTTGATCCTGATCCGGTTATCGGATGTGAGGTAGGAAAGGGCGGTCAGTACAGGAAGCCTGGCACCCTGACCGGCATTGAGAACCATTGTTTCGATCCTGTCAGACAGTTCCAAATCGCCCGTCATGCTGATGATCCTGCCGAGCGGACTGATCATTTCTGCGATCCCGCAGTATTCGTAACGTTCGTCAGCGGTCCCCCGCCTCCCCTTGATCCATTCATCACACCGCATGGCACCCCCGGGGGTGGTATGGAAGTTGAGTTTCCTGAAAACCTTTGCTGCCGCTTCATGGTACTCGGTTAATCCTGTCATCTGTGCAATCAGGGCCGGGACGAACAGTCCCTCGGCAATATGCGCCCCGTGTTTTCTGAAGGGTCTTTTTACATCCAGCAACCGGGACGTTTTCAGATCATCATCCCTCACCCTGCCCCTGTTGAAATCATCGTAAAGCTTGCCTGCAAATTCCAGATAATCATCCCTGCCCGTGAGCCGGTAAAGCCATTCAAGGACCTCGAAGAATCCGATCCCGTGGCTCACGCCTCCCCCCCTGGATTCAGCTGCGAAATAATTGTGATCCCGGTACTGATCCATGTCCAGCATGGCGGCGGATTCCACTGCATCAAGGACTTCCGGATTGCCCGTGAATTCGTAGTAGGCCAGCATGGCCATCAGGATCCTGCTCGTTGCCCACAGTTCCCCGTTTCCTCCGGGATGCCTGAACCTGGTATAAGGTTCATCCCCTTCTTTATAGATCCCGATATACCCGTCCTCACCGGTATGCTGCAGGATCTCACTGATCCACCGGTGGGATTTCCGGATGTATTCCCTGTTCCCTGTCAGGAATGCCATCCTGATCACGGAATCTTTCCAGTACCCCTCATGCTCCCCGCTCCACCACTCCTTTTCAAAGGAAAACCTGCGCTTGCTCAATCGGTCCTGTTTCACAAATACATCATGGGTGACCGTGGGGTGTATCCTGTGGAAATGTCCCACATACCCCTCTGTCAGATCCTTTTCCATCTGTTTTTTGATCCAGCCTTCGGGTATGATTTCGCCTGCCTCCGGTATTCTATATCGGTATATGTTGTTCATACAAATATCAAGGTGTATCAGCGCCGTAATTTTCTTCTCAACAGCTGGGCGTTGAGGGCTACGATCAGGGTGCTTGCGCTCATCAGTACCGCACCCAGGGCGGGACTGATAAGGATCCCCGCACCATAGAGCGCCCCTGCGGCAAGGGGGATGGCCACCACATTGTACCCTGTGGCCCATACAAAATTCTGTATCATTTTCCGGTATGTTTCCCTGCCGAAGAGGACCAGCGAAGCGATATCTGCCGGATTGCTGTGCACCAGGATGATATCCGCGGTTTCCGCCGCCACATCCGTCCCGCTGCCAACGGCGATCCCCACGTCTGCCGCCGCCAGTGCCGGGGCATCATTGATCCCGTCGCCCGTCATGGCCACGAATTCGCCTTTCTCCCTGAATTCTTTCACTTTTTTCAGTTTCTGGTCCGGTCTGATCCCCGCATAATAAGCATCCAGACCCAGTTCTTTGCTTACGCTACTGGCCACCTTTTCATTGTCGCCCGTCATCATCACCACCTTCATGCCAATCTCCTTCAGGATCCGCACCGCTTCATACGATTCCTCCCTTATTTCATCGGCCATGGCCACAAATCCGGCCAGCTGATCCTCCATCAACACGTAAACAACGGTTTCCCTTTCATTTTCCTTGGCCTCTTCAGGGATCCCGATGTGATGATCCTTCAGGTAACCCGGACCCACCACCCGTATTTTCCGGTTTTCCACCCGTGCCTCAACACCCTGTCCGGTGATCGCATTGAAATCTTCCACCTTCGGCAGATCGATTTTCTCCTCCTTTATTTTTTCCATGATACCCGCGGCCAGCGGGTGTTCTGATTGATTTTCAAGAGCTCCCGCCAGGCGCAGGATCTGCTTATCATTTAGTGATCCATCCAGTGAACCGGATCTGGTGACCGCAAAATTTCCTTTTGTGAGGGTCCCCGTCTTGTCGAAGGCCAGCAGGGAGATCTTCCTGGAATTCTCAAAGGCGGTCCGGTTCCGGATCAACAGGCCGTTCCGTGCGGATATGGATGTGGAAATGGCCACCACCAGCGGAACGGCCAGGCCCAGTGCATGCGGGCAGGTGATCACCATGACGGAAGCCATCCGTTCCAGGGCGAAGACAAAAGGTTCGCCCAGCACCAGCCAGACGGCCAGCGTTCCGAAACCCACCGCCAGTGCGATGACGGTCAGCCAGAAAGCGATCCGGTCGGCCAGGTTCTGGGATTCAGATTTTTCGGCCTGGGCGTCACGGACCATGTGGATGACTTTGCTCAGGTATGCCTCCTCTCCCACCTGCTCCACCACCACCGTCAGGGAACCATTCCCGTTGATGGTCCCCCCGGTCACCCTGTCCCCGGTGGATTTACGTGCAGGTTTCGCTTCACCCGTGACCATGGATTCATTGACCCGGCTTTCACCTTCCGTAATTTCACCATCAACCGGGACCTTTTCCCCGGGACGGACCAGCACCCTGTCGCCCTTTTGGAGCTCATCCACCTTCACATCCACCGTATCTCCGTCCTTCAGCAAATGGGCCTCGGACGGCATCATCTCCACCAGCATCTGCAGGGACCTGGATGCCCCAGCCACCGACCGCATCTCCAGCCAGTGGCCCAGCAGCATGATATCGATCAGCGTAGCAAGTTCCCAGAAGAAGGTGCCTCCCTCCACCCCAAATGTGGTGGCGGAGCTGTATCCCCATGCCACGGTGATGGCCACCGCGATCAGGGTCATCATCCCGGGCTGCTTTTTCTTCAGCTCATCCACCAGGCCGGTCAGGAAGGGCCAGCCGCCGTAAAAGTAGACCACCGAAGAAAGGACAAACAGAATATACCGGTCCGCACTCCCGAGTAATGTGAATTCGTAACCCAGAAGACCCTGGATCATGGGCGAGAGGACCAGGACAGGAAGCGTAATGACCATGGAAATCCAGAACCTCCTCCGGAAATCCACGATCATCTCCCCATGGTGCGCGGTATGGTCGTGACCCTTATGGTCGTAGACTTCCTGTTTGTGATGTTTACGGTCGTGCTGACCGTGGTCGTGCTGACCGCGGTCGTGCTGACGATGGTTTTTCCCGCCATGGCCTGCATGGCTGTCATATGTATGACC
>DSDZ01000360.1 GCA_011048475.1 Bacteroides sp.
ATATTTGATCTATAATCATAAAACATTATATTTTAATATGCATCACCGGTCATTCGGGCTCCACGGTCCATGTAACCTCCGGGTGGGTGCCCGGGGCAACGACCGCATTCAGGATCCGGAACGCCAGGTCGAAGGAAGAGAGTGGTTTCTTTGTCTTCACCTGCAGGATGGTGGTTTCATGGGCTGGCAGGACCAGGATATCCGCATGGGCATGGAAGGTGTACCCTGAAAGGTTTTCCACCAGGTATTCCGCATCCGAACTGTTCGCGATGTTGACCATCTGCACTTCATTTCTTTCCCCGGCGCTGATACTCAGGGATTGCCTCACCAGCGGGATGAGGTACTCCGGCTTTCCCACCAGGGTGTTGTCGAACCAGACAACCGTCCTTCTGCCGAACAAAGCTTCCTTCAGGGCTTCGGGGGATTTTTCCGTTGCGAATACAAGGGTAACGGGACGGTGGCCTCCTTCGGGGATCCTGAACAGCCAGTCTGTCGGACCATGGATGTCGGAGTTGCCCAGGATCGCCAGGTCATGGTCCAGCGCGATCTGAAGGGCTTCGTCGGAATAGATCAGCTCATTGACCACCTCTATCCCCTGCAGAAGTCCTTCCGAGATGAGCTCCAGGTGCATATCCGTCAGGGTGGCGATCCCGTCCGGCCGCTGTGCGGTCCAGTGGGGGTGGTTCCAGAAAATATAGGCTCCCTGCCGCCGGGCTTCCCTGAAGACTTCCATCACATTTTCCCTGTTCAGCGCATTCACGTCCTCGAGAAAAATGGCATTGGCATGGCCCGGAGGCATGCTCCGGGTGATCTCCGCTCCCCGGATCACGATCAGGTCACTTTCCCCGGCTGCCTTCAGCGCAAGCTCGTAGCTGCGGTTCATGTCCGGATGGGGAATATCGTTTCGGTGGGGCTGGTATTCGATGTGGTCGGTGATGGAAATGGCATCCAGTCCCTCCCTTAATGCTTCCTGTACACGGATGGACGGCCAGACCGACCCGTCCGAAAACACCGTGTGCATGTGCAGGTCACAGACAAGGGTGCTGTACCCGGGGATATCCGGGAATTCGATCCGGCGGTCCTGTTCCCGGTCCGGAGCCGACTGCCCCCACAGAACAAGCTGGGAACCAAGGAACGCGGCAATGAGCAGTTCCCTGACGTGAAAATGGTTATTCATGATCGGCTGATTTGTTCACTGGATTTATACAAGCTTCCATAAATCTAATAAAAGTAATCGGAGGAAATGAAATCTTCGGCCATTTTTGGGAGAAATAGGAAATATAAAATTAAATTAGCGATACACGGCAACGAATATGCAGAGAGATGAGATGATCCGGCAGCTGGATAAAGCGGCCGGCCCATGGGATATCATTGTGATCGGAGGAGGGGCATCAGGGCTGGGAGCCGCAGTTGACGGGGCTTCCAGGGGTTACCGGACGCTTCTCCTGGAACAGCATGATTTCGCCAAGGGCACCTCCAGCAGGAGTACCAAACTGGTCCACGGAGGGGTCCGATATCTCGCACAGGGGAATATCTCACTGGTGCTGGAAGCGCTCAGGGAACGGGGCAGGCTGAAGAAAAACGCTCCGCACCTGGTGAAGGACCAGTCCTTCGTGATCCCCTGCTATACGTGGTGGTGTGTGCCGTTCTACACGGCGGGACTCACCCTGTATGACCTGATGGCCGGCAGTCTGGGCATCGGACGGTCCGTTCCCCTTTCCGCGGGAGGGGCAAAACGCGCCCTTCCGAATATCAAGACTGCGAAATTAAGGGGGGGAGTGCGGTATTTTGACTGCCAGTTCGACGATGCCAGGCTGGCCATAAACCTGTGTCAGTCCCTCGTTGATCTGGGAGGATACGCCGTAAATTATATGAAGGTGACCGGACTGCTGAAGGAACGGTCAACCATTTCCGGAGTGGTGGCAAGGGACGAGGAGACGGGGAAAGAATACAGGCTCCAGGCGAAAGCGGTGATCAATGCCACCGGTGTGTTTGTGGACCGGGTGATAAAAATGGCCGATCCGGATGCCCGCGACGTGGTGAAGCCCAGCCAGGGCATCCACCTGGTGGTCGACAGGCGGTTTCTCAAAGGAGAGGAGGCACTGATGATCCCCAGGACCCCGGACGGCCGGGTTCTTTTTGCCGTCCCCTGGCACAACAGGGTGGTGGTGGGGACCACGGACGTGGAAAAGCAGCATTCCGATCTTGAACCGGAGGCCGAGGAAGAGGAGGTGGACTACATCCTGGAAACCGCCGGAAGGTACCTGGATGAAAAACCGGGCCGGAACGACGTGCTGAGTGTTTTTGCGGGCCTCCGTCCGCTGGCGGCCCCGTCCGGGTCGACGGCGAAAACCAAGGAGATCTCCAGGGGGCACAAGATCATCGTATCCGGGGGAGGGCTCATCACCCTTACCGGCGGAAAATGGACCACCTACCGGAAGATGGGAGAGGATGTGATCGATTTGGCGGCACGGCGGGCTGAACTCCCATTTAAAAAGTCAGTGACCCGCAGCCTGCGGATCCACGGATACCGGGAAGGTGTCAGCCATGACAATCCCCGCTACTGGTACGGTTCGGACGAAGAGGCCATGATGGCGCTGGTGGAGAGGAACCCGGAAACGGGGGAGGTGCTGAGCGAAAAGCTCGGGGTGATCGCCGCGCAGGTTATCCGGGCCACCGCTTCTGAAATGGCCAGGACCGTTGAAGATTTCCTGGCCAGGAGGATCCGTGCCCTCCAGCTGGATGTTACGGAAAGCATCCGGATCGCTCCCCGGGTGGCATCCCTCATGGCAAAAGAGCTGGGAACGGACCAAGACTGGGAGAAAACCCAGGTTGAATCCTACACGGCACTGGCCTCCCGCTACCTCTTACATCAAGCCAAACCTGATGATTCCTAACAATCTCTAATAATCTCTAACAGGACCTAACATCCCTAACTCACCTAACTCTTCCCCCATGCCAAAAAACTACATCCTCGCCATCGATCAGGGCACCACGAGTTCAAGAGCCATCGTTTTCGATCGCAACGGTCAGCCTGCGGGGACTGCCCAGAAAGAGTTCAGACAGATCTATCCGAAACCCGGATGGGTGGAGCATGATCCCGCTGAAATCTGGTCCTCCCAGCTGAAGGTGGTTTACGAGGCCATATCAAATGCCGGAATCAGGGCGTCGGACCTGGCCGGGATCGGGATCACCAACCAGCGGGAAACCGCGGTCGCCTGGGACCGGGACACCGGAGATCCGATCTGCAATGCCATCGTATGGCAGGACAGGAGAACGGCCGAACTGTGTGATGAACTGAAGGGGAAGGGACTCGAGCCCATGATCAGGGAGAAGACGGGACTGGTGATCGACGCCTACTTTTCAGCCACGAAATGGAAGTGGATCATGGAGCATGTTCCACAGGCCAGGGAAAAAGAAAAATCCGGGAGACTGGCCCTGGGAACGGTCGATTCGTGGCTCATATGGAAACTGACCGGAGGAAGGGTGCATGTGACGGATGTGTCCAATGCCAGCCGGACCATGCTGTTCAATATTCAAACCCTGTCGTGGGACAGGGAGTTGATGGATTTGTTCGGTATTCCTGAAGGAGTGCTTCCGGAAGCCAGGTCCTGTTCTGAGATCTACGGTTACACGGGCAGCGGGATCTTCTCCAGTCCCGTTCCCGTTGCAGGGATCGCAGGGGACCAGCAGGCAGCCACATTCGGACAGATGTGCCTGACCCAGGGATCTGTCAAGAACACATACGGGACCGGCTGTTTCATCCTGTGCAATACGGGCGATGCACCTGTGGAATCGAAGAACAACCTGATCACCACGGTGGCATGGCAGCTGGGGGGGAAGACCACCTATGCCCTCGAAGGAAGTATTTTCATCGGCGGTGCGGTGGTCCAGTGGCTGCGGGACGGACTGGGACTGATCAAGGACTCAAGGGAGGTGGAAAAGTTGGCCAGGACTGTTGAGGATAACGGAGGGGTGTACTTCGTGCCCGCCTTCACGGGACTGGGAGCGCCCTACTGGGACCCGTACGCCCGGGGAATGATCGCGGGCCTGACCAGGGGTGTCACCGCCGGCCATATTGCCCGTGCGGCCCTGGAGAGCATCGCGTTCCAGGTGAATGATGTGATCCGGGCCATGGAGATCGACGCCGGACTGGAGATCAGGGAGCTGAAGGTGGACGGAGGGGCATCGGTCAACAACCTGCTGATGCAGTTCCAGGCCGACCTGATCGGGATCCCCGTGATCAGGCCGGAAATCACGGAAACAACCTCCCTGGGAGCAGCCTACCTGGCCGGACTGGCGGTGGGTATCTGGGGATCAGTGGACGAGATCAGGGATCACTGGTCAGTGGACCGGGAATTCCACCAGCAGGTATCGGCCGGGGACCGGCAGGCCCTGAAGGATGGCTGGAAAAAAGCGGTTGAACGCGCCCGCAACTGGGAAATTTAAAACCTAACTCAACTCTTCCCCATGAACCAGATTATTGCAGAATTCATCGGCACCATGCTCCTGGTCCTGCTGGGCAACGGAGTGGTGGCCAACGTACTCCTCCAGGACACAAAAGGCCATGCCGGGGGCTGGATTGTGATCACCCTGGGGTGGGGACTGGGCGTCTTTGTCGGGGTAGCCGTGGCAGGCCCGGTCTCCGGTGCCCATATCAATCCGGCAGTGACCATCGGGCTGGCGGTAACCGGGCTTTTCCCGTGGGGAAGTGTGGTTCCATTCATTATCGCCCAGCTTCTGGGAGGTGCCGCCGGGGCATTCCTGGTCTGGGTCTTCTACTTCCATCATTTCAACAGGACCATGGATCCGGCAGTGAAGCTGGCCTGTTATTCCACCGGACCTGCCATCCGGAGACCGGTCAACAACCTGGTCAGCGAGATCATCGGCACTTTCGTGCTGATCTTTGTGATCCTCTATATCTCGGAACCGGTCATGGACTTGGGTGACGGCCAGCAGGTCAAGATGGGGATGGGAACCCTGGGTGCGCTTCCCGTGGCCCTGCTGGTCACCGCCATCGGCCTTTCCCTCGGGGGGACCACCGGGTATGCCATCAATCCTGCGAGGGATCTGGGGCCCAGGGTCATGCATGCCATCCTGCCCATGAACCACAAGGGAGGAAGCGACTGGCCCTATGCCTGGATCCCGGTGGCCGGACCGGTGGCCGGTGCGCTCATCGCCGCGGTAGTTTACCTGGTCCACCAGTGGATGGTGGGCTGACTGTCATTTATTTATTCATACCGGAGGGCTTCCACAGGGTCGGTTCCGGCGATGCGTACGGCATGGTACAGCACCGTCAGAACCGCCACGAGGACCGTGATCAGCGAGGTGATCAGGAACAGGTCGGCCTGAAGCGTGATCCGGAAAGAGAATTCGTTCAGCCACCATCTGGCTATGAACCAGACAGCCGGGAGTGCGATCAGCAGCGATATCAGGATATACATGGAAAAGTCCCGGATCACCATCATGACGATCCGCGGTTGCATCGCACCCATGATCTTTCTGATCCCGATCTCCCTGGCCCTTTTTTCAGCCGTGAATGAGGCAAGTGCAAACAGCCCCAGGGATGCAATGACCATGGCAACCAGGGTAAAGATCTTCAGCAGGGAGGCCATCCTTTCTTCCGAGCGGTACATGTCGTCAATCACTCCGTCCACAAATTCATACTCAAACGGATACTGGGGCAGGAGTTCATGCCATTTTTCCTCCATGAACCTCAGGGCACCCTCCCGGCCGCCGGGAGCCACCCTGACAATCATATGCTGCAGGTTCTCCGCCGGAACGGGTGCCAGGGCCATGGGCTCGATGCTGTTTCCCAGGGGCTGGAAATGAAAGTCCTTCATCACACCCACCACCTGTCCTGTAAGTCCCATGAACCGAAGTTTCATTCCCACGATCTCCTCTTTCCCGATGATGCCGGCCAGGGTTCCGTTGATGATAAAATTTGCCATGGTGTCACGGAGCATATCTCCCGGATAATCTTCCGAGAATCCCCTTCCTGCCTCCATCGTGATCCCCATGGCCTGTGTAAAGTCGTCATGGACGCCCGTATAGGAAACCAGCAGCGATTGTTCGGGGTCTTTTCCTTCCCAGTTGATCCCCGATGAATTTGAACCGATCCTGTAAGGGGGCTGCATGGAGGCTGTGATGCTGACAATATCCGGATCCCGCATGAACTCTTTTTTCAATACCCCGTACTCCCGGTTGAGGTTTCCCCGCAGCTGGATGTGGACCAGGTTCGTTTTATCGAATCCGAGCTCTGCACTCCGCATGTAGTTCAGTTGCCTGGAGGCGACCAGTGCACCGGTGATCAGCAAAACGGCCAGTGAGAACTGGAACACGACCAGGATCTTCCGGAGCAGCCCGCTCCCTTTCCGCGGATCGGCCTGGTCCCGGATGGCAGCATCCGGTTTCATACCGGAGAGGAAGAGGGCAGGATAGCTTCCTGCAAGCAGGGTGGTAAATAGAAGGACTGCCAGCGCCCCCAGGATGTACTCCGCTGAAAAAAGCTCCGACGGTTCAATATCCTTTCCAGAGATCAGGTTAAACGGACTGATCAGGGCCAGCACGGTCAAAAATGCAAGGACCATGGCGCACAGCACCTGGATAAAGGATTCAAACAGGTGCTGGCGCACCAGCTGTTCCCGGGAGGCCCCGCTGACCTTTCTCAGTCCGATCTCCTTTGCGCGGATGGAGGACCTGGCGGTGGAAAGATTCATGAAATTGATGCAGGCGATGAGCAGCACGAAAAGGGCAATGGCCGAAAAGATATAGACATAAAGGACCGCCCCGGGAGAATGCCCGTATCCGAAATAGGAGTGAAGATGTATTTTATGGAGGGGGGCCACCATGAAGTCGATTGTATTTCCCTCCTTATGAAGACCGGTCACTTCGGTGATCTTGCGGCTCACCACTGAGTCGGCGCAACCTTCCTGCAGCTTCACATAGGTCATGATCGAATTGGTGTTCCAGGAATCGGTGTACCGGGGCATGGTTGTCATGTAGTGCCATGGCAACAGCACATCGAATTCGAGCACTGTGTTTTTTGTGGTTCTTTCCACCACCCCGGAAACCGTGAAACGGTCTTCCTGATTCACCAGGACAGATTTGCCCAAGGGGTCCTCGTCACCGAAGTATTTCCTTGCAATCTCTTCCGTGATCACCATGGAGTAAGGGTCCCGCAGTACCTCCTTTCTGTTACCGTACTTGAGGTGAAAACCAAACAGCTCAAAAAAGGAAGAATCGACAGAGAAAACCCTGTCTTCGAAGAATTTGTGATCTCCGTATGTGAACAGCATTCCTCCCGCCCTGGCCATTCTGCACTGCCGGGTGATCTCAGGGATTTCTTCTTTCCAGACGGGACCCGATACATAAGGGGTCACGGTGACATGGTAGGGTTCCTGGCCCGAGTAGTACTGGTCTTCCTCCACCCTGTACAGCTGTTTGTAATTTTCGTGGAACCTGTCATAGCTCAGTTCGTCCGCCACCCAGAGCAGCATCATCAGCGTGCATGCCAGGCTGATGGAAAGACCGATCATGTTGATGAGTGTCATTTTTCTTTCCCTGAAGAGGATCCGGAAGGTCTGAACGGTTCTGGGCAGGATCATGGTTGCAAAACTTTTTAATAAAAGACGGATCATCATCAGCTTCATTACAGTTCCAAAAGATTATCTTGGAAGATAATTTACCAACGTCACATGCAATGATAAGAGATATTGATCTTTTTGCCCTGATCGAACATGAGCATCAGCGCCAGAAAAGGGGGATCGAACTGATCGCCTCGGAGAACTTTGTTAGCGCGCAGGTGATGGAGGCCATGGGCTCCTGCCTGACCAACAAGTATGCCGAAGGTTATCCCGGTCACCGCTACTATGGCGGATGCGAAGTGATCGATGAGGTGGAACAGCTTGCCATTGACCGCCTCTGCCGGCTTTTTGGGGCCGAATATGCAAATGTGCAGCCCCATTCGGGGGCGCAGGCCAACATGGCGGTCTTCCTGACGGCACTTGAGCCGGGTGATACCTTTATGGGACTGGATCTTTCGCACGGGGGACACCTGTCCCATGGATCGCCCGTGAACAGTTCGGGTATTCTTTACCGTGCGGTTTCCTACGGGCTGGATGAAGAAACCGGCCTGATCGATTACGACGCCATGGAGGAGCTGGCGCTGAAGGAGAAGCCGAAACTGATCGTGGCGGGGGCGTCGGCCTATTCCAGGGAATGGGACTATAAAAGGATGCGGAACATTGCCGACCGGATCGGGGCGATCCTGATGGTGGACATGGCCCATCCGGCGGGACTGATCGCTGCCGGGCTCCTGGATAATCCGCTTCCGTATGCGCATGTGGTAACTTCCACCACACACAAAACCCTGAGGGGTCCGCGCGGAGGGATCATTCTGGTGGGGAAAGACGGGGACAATCCCTGGGGTCGTACCACCAAAAAGGGCGAGGTTCGGAAAATGTCCTCCGTGATCAATTCTGCCGTGTTTCCCGGGATCCAGGGGGGACCACTGGAGCATATCATTGCGGCCAAGGCGGTTTCATTCGGAGAGGCGCTGACCGATGAATTCCGGGAGTACCAGAAGCAGGTAAAGATGAATGCCAGTGTGATGGCAGAGGCCTTTATCAACTTCGGATACAAGGTGGTGAGCGGGGGCACGGACAACCATTCCATGCTGATCGACCTGCGCACGAAGGCTTCGGATGTGACGGGCAAACAGGTGGAAAACATCCTGGTGGAAGCCGATATCACGGTGAACAAGAACATGGTCCCCTTCGACGGCAGGTCGCCTTTCCAGACCAGCGGGATCCGGGTGGGGACCCCGGCCATTACCACCCGGGGCGTGAAAGAAGATGTGATGCCGGTGATCGTTGAGCTGATCGACCGGGTGATCATGAACATGGACAACAGGAGTGTTGTGGAAAAGGTGCGTCGCCAGGTGAACGAGATCATGGCCGACTATCCCATGTTCGCATGACGGACCCATGGAGTGGTACGCTTATATTGCGGTGGTGGCCATCGGTGTGCTGGCGGGGATCATCAACACGCTGGCTGCGGGGGGGTCCCTGATCACGCTCCCGCTGCTCATGGCCCTCGGTCTTCCGCCCAATGTGGCCAACGGGACCAACCGGATTGCCATCTTTC
>DSDZ01000506.1 GCA_011048475.1 Bacteroides sp.
GTTCATCAGATACCACCTCAGCCCGGTATAATTCAGGATATTTTCCTTGCCGAAACTCCTCCGGGCTTCCTGCCGGAGCTGGATGGTATAGTTCCTGATCCATTTGCCCGGCTCATTCATCACGTAAGTCAGTTCGCTCCCACCACCGAAAAAATCGGTTTCCCTGATATATCCCATGTCGTTCAGATTCAGACCCGGACTACGGTACTGGCCCTGCAGGCTGAAATTGAACCTCCCTCCCTTTTTTCCCACTTCGAGCAGGCCACCATGTCCCGAGAGACGCTCCCTGGTGCTGTCCACCCCGAGGTATCCGGCATCAGGACGCTGGAACCGGTGGGAATTCTCCAGCTGCTTTGCCAGGATGGCCTCCGGTGCACCGTGGAGGGTGCTGGCGATGGATTTTGCTTCCAGGTAATAGTTTTTGTTCTTCCAGTAGTGAAGCACATCCAGCCCCCCGCTCATGGCTTCCGAGGGAAGCAGGGCTGAAATGGCCGAATCGCCGGGAAAACGGTTCACCAGGCTGGCTATCCCGCCCACCACAGTGTTTCCTTCCCTGAACTCCCGTTTGATCCTTGCAGATGCATAATTTGCCAGGGGGGCTACCTGGATCTCTTTCGTTGCACCCGATTCGTTCTCGGCCATGGCAAACTCCCGGGCGGTCAGCCCGCTGACCAGTCCCACCGACAACCCCTTCCGGCTTTTCCCGGTCAGTTTCACCGAACCCAGGATGGTGTTCAGTCCGGGTAGCCGGGAGATATTCCATGGACCCGTCGATGCGGGGAATGCGGGGGCGCTTCCGATCCTCCTGGAGTAGTACGGAATGGCCCCGTCCAGCTCAAAATCAAATATCTCCGTCCCCTCCAGGAAGAAGGGCCGCTTCTCCTCGTAAAAGGTTTCGAAGGTGGTCAGATTGAGCACGGAAGGATCGGCCTCCACCTGCCCGAAATCGGGATTCACCGAAAGATCCAGCGTATAATCGCTGCTGATTCCGATCTTGGCGTTGATCCCGGCATTGAAGACGAACGGTTCAGAAGTCCCGCTGTGACCAACCTTTTCCAGGGATCCCATGACATATGGCAGAAACTCCATCTGGCGCGAACTCCTGATGTTCCGGATCCCTTTCAGTTCTCCGAAGAGATAGACCATGGCCGGGGCTTCCCTGGGGATCAGCTGCCACTGGTCCTCCTCATGTTTCCGGTTGATCCATCGCCAGACATGCATTCCCCAGGTATGCTCCTCCTGGTCGGTGTACCTGATCTGGCTGAAAGGGATCTGCATTTCGGCGATCCAGGCGGTGTCGTTTTTTGAGGTGGCTCCGTCCCAGACCCCGTCCCAGTTGAAATCCCACTCATAATCCCCCCGGTGTTTCATGTCCATCTTCTGCCCTGCCGCGCTCAGGTTGAATTCGAAGGCAGTCCGTTTGTCAAAGTAGCTGTCGATGGCTATGCCGGCCATATCCCCGCTCAGTGCATCCCGGCGGTCAAAGATGTCCCTGATCTTCTCGGGTTCACTGTCCTGGCAGATGATGGCCACATACAGGCTGGATTGGTCGTAGAGCACCTTCACATAGGTGTTCTCGGTCCCCCTGGCACCCGTATTGGGCTGCTGCTGGGTGAAGTCCCCGTGCCATTCCCCAAGCTGCCAGATCTCATCTTCCAGTAGTCCGTCAATCCTGGGCGGGGAGATTGCACCGATGTTTTCAGCATGATAAACCCTTTTGTGCTGCAGCAGGGAATCCAAATCCTGGGACCGAACCCCCATGACAGGGATGACCAGTAAAACCAGAAGGATAAATCGGCTCCGCAACCGCTTGAGCTCCCCGCGGATCTTTTTCTGCCGGATCCGCTTTTCACGGCTGGCCCGGGTCGGACGGGTGGGTTTTCTTTTCTTCACGGGAACGATGGCAGCGGCGACCAGATCCAGGAACCTTTCCGTGACCTCCTCCCGGTTCCGGTGCTGGGACCTGTGTGTCTCTCCCGCAAGGATGAGCCATCCGTCTTCGGTCAGTCTGAATCCCTGTCTCTGCCGGAACCGCTCTTTCTGAACCTTGTTCAAACATTGAGATGCTCCCAGGTCCCATAACAGCTCCACACGTGATTCGGTCTTGTTCACATGTTGTCCCCCGGGCCCGGAGGAGCGGCTGGTCCGGTAGGTCACTTCCTTTTTCAGGCAATTCCGCATGGTTTTATGTAAAGAGTTCTACCACCTCTTTTTCGGTCATGTTCCTCAGGGGATTGTTCGATACGATCAGGCTCTCGGCCAGCTGGAGCTTTCGCTCCTGCAGCCGCTGGATCTTTTCCTCGATGGTGTCAATGGAGATGAACCGGTACACAAAGATATTCTGCTCCTGTCCGATCCGGTGCGCCCTGTTCAGGGCCTGCATCTCTGCGGCGGGATTCCACCAAGGATCAAGAATAAACACATAATCCGCAGCAGTCAGGTTGAGTCCCACTCCTCCCGCCTTGAGGGAGATCAGGAAAAGACTGCAGGAGGCATCCTCCTGAAAAGCACGCACGGCCTCTTCACGCATCCCGCCAGCCACAGAACCGGTCAGGTAAGAAAAGCCGATCCCGTCCTGCTTAAGCCTGCTGCGATAGAGATCAAGGTGCTTGACAAAGGAAGAGAACACCAGGGCTTTGTGTCCCTCGGAGATGACACTTTCCATATCCCTGTAAACCTCAGAAAATTTTCCGGACCCGATCTCATCATCCGCTTCCACCATGGCCGGATGATTGGCGATCTGCCGGAGCCTGGTCAGTGCCTGAAGGACCATGAAGGAAGATTTTTCCAGTCCCTCCTCTTCCAGGTTCTCAAGGATCGTATTCCTGGCCAGAGATTTCTCCTCCTCATACAGTTTTCTCTGGTCCTCTGTCATATTGCAAAAACGGACCTGTTCATATACCGGCGGCAGTTCACGTGCCACCTCCCTCTTGGTCCGCCTGAGGATGAACGGATTGATCAGCTCTTTCAGCTTCTGCTCCCGGTCCGCGTCCTTTTTTTTCTCGATGGGCTGCACAAAGCTCTTCCTGAAGAAATTGAGTGTCCCCAGCAATCCCGGGTTTACGAAATTGATCTGCGACCAGAGATCGGTCAGGGAATTCTCGACGGGAGTGCCCGTGAGCACGAGCTTGTGCTCCGCATGAAGTCCGATCACCGCCTGGTAGAGCTTGGAGGAGGGATTCTTGATCATCTGGCTTTCATCCAGAATGACATAGTGGAAAGGGAAAGCTGCAAGCTGGTCGATATCCTGCCGCACCGTATGGTAGGTCGAAAGAACCACATCGAAGGACCGGAACCGATCAAGCTGCTTCTCCCGCTGGGGTCCCACATAGGAGCAGACTTCCAGACCGGGTGCAAAGCGCGCACACTCATTCTTCCAGTTGTGGATCAGTGAAGCCGGCACCACGACCAGGGATGTGCGCCGGCCTAACGATCCGCCGAAAAGGGAAAGCTGTCCGGATGGCCGCGGTTTTTGCTCCGGGCTTTCCGCAGCCGTCTCCTTCGACCTGACCAGAATGGCCATTGCCTGTAATGTCTTACCCAGTCCCATATCATCGGCAAGGCAACCTCCGAATCCAAATTTTTCAAGCAGACAGAGCCAGTTGAATCCTTCCACCTGGTATGCACGCAACCCCGCATGCAGTCCCTCCGGCAGCGGTGAAGTGGGCAGCATTTGCACCTCGTTGAGCTGGTGGAGCCTTTCCAGGGTGGCCCGGTGAGATTCAGGGATGGATCCCTCCAGCACAGAAAAATGCTGCTTGTGCACCAGGATCCTCTCCCCGGCCTGTTTGCCGAATTCAAAGATGGCCCTGTGCCTGGCAAACCATTCTTCGGGCAAAATGGCGATCGTTCCGCCGGGAAGTTCATATTCCCGTTTACCATGAAGGATGTGATGCCGGAGTGCCATGAAGGGGACCTCATGATCGCCGAAGCGGACCCTGGCAAGAATGTCGAACCAGTCCTCCCGCTCCCTGGATTCCATTTCCAGGGTTACTTTTCCCAGGAAATAGTTCTCTTGCAGCCTGTGGCGGACACTGATCCCCGATTCAGCAAGGATTGATCCAAACTCGTTGACAAAATTCACCGCTGTGTATAAATCACTCTCCTTCCCCTGGTTGAATGCTTTGTTCAGGTAAAAATTCTTACCGTCCCTCGATCCCAGTCCCAGTTCATTAAGCGCTGCCACCACCTGGTCCTCCCACGCAAAATCCCTGGCGTACCTGTCAAATTGATAGGCTCCCTGTTCCTCCCTGATTTTCACAAATCGCTTTTGCGCGCTGTCGGCATAGATCCTTTTATTTTCGTAAATCAGCTGAAGAATGAAGACGGGGATGTTTCCCATTCCCTCTTCCAGGACAATTTCTGCCTGTTTTTCAGGGGTGCGCTCCGTCACGCTGAACCCCTCGGTAACGGCGTTATGCTCCTGCAGGGTTTTTCTGATGAAAGTGGAAAAATACTTCTTCTCAAATTCCCGGGGGATCACCAGATGTTCCTTCTCCATGAAGGGTTTCAGTTTCTTCCCGTCAATCCCGTTCACGAAATAAAGGGTATTGCCCAGGATCAGCGTTACGGGTATGCCGGTGACGATCTCCACCGGTCCGTTATGAAGGAGAAGCCTGTTCTGTCCGTGGACCACCTGCAGGGTATAGGACAATCCATCCCCGTAGCGGAAACAGAATACCGGATCTGCGGGAAGTTTTTCGATGTGAACAAAATCCTCGGGAAAAATATTCCTGTCGCCTTTTTCCTTTAAGAACAGATCGATCCTGTGATCTCTGGCGATTTCCAGGATCCTGTAGAGGTATTTTTCAATGTGGGGCCGGATCAACCTGAGGATGGTCTCCTTCTGCACCCGGTCCTGAAACTCCTTTACCGTTCTTTCTCTGGAGAACCGCCTGAAAAGATTTCTGTCGCTGTAGGCATCGATCATCTGGAGGATTTCCCGCTGCATGGGTGTCAGTCGCCTGTACGCAACGGTGGATTCATCATTCTGGATATACTCCCTGGGGGCAAAAAAATCCTTTCCGGGCTCCTTTTCCAGGAACTGGGCCTGGAACAATTTCCCCCACAACCGGTGGGGCATGTATCCCAGCGCAAATCTCAGTTCTCTCATTCTTTTCCCCTTGTCATTTTTGCCTGTTACTGATACCGGTCCCGCCTGTCGCCCGTTTTTATCTCCGATGCCACCCCGTCACTCCATGCCGTCAGCACCAAAAATTTCCCCATCTGCATTTCATGGATCTGGTCCTGATCCTGATCTCTTCCCCGTTGTATCAGCATGCTCCTTGCCGCATCCCTGACCAGCCAGGTGGGGATCCGGACCAGGTACAGGTAGCTGTTGTCCAGGCCCTGCTCTCCTTCGATCAGGAGCTGCCCGATGGTGGAACCCACACTCATCAGGGGGATCATGATCCTGGAATCCACCAGGGTAAAACGGTTCCGCAAACTGGCAAAACGGACATCGTTCAGGTCTTTGTTGTCCAGGTATTTCGCCGCTGCCTGAAGGGGGGTGAAATTGATCAGCGCCCCGTCGGTCAGGGCCACGTCAAAAATCGCGGTGGAGGTGGAAATGTCGAAGGTCAGGTCCGGCGTAATAAAGATCTCGGCCAGTCCCTTCGCCGTGATCAAACCTGCAAAATTCTCCTTCAGTGTATAGCTTTCCTCACCCCAGGTCATCTCGAAGTCCAGATCGTTCAGATTGACTTTTTTCAGGTCAAGCGCCGTACTGAAGGTATAGAAATGGGGACCGGATACATTGAACTGTCCGTCAAGTGCGATCTGTCCGCCGCTTTCCGGAAAAACGACCAGACTGTCCATGTACAGGATCTTCTCTTTTGTTGACCTGAGGACCCCCTTCACTCCCATGATCCTGTAATCTGCAAGGCGGATCTCTCCGAGATCCATGACAACATTTATCTGCGGATATTGCAGGCGGTCCAGCCGCAGCGGTTGCCCGGATTGCGAAGAATCTTTTACGGTGTCCGTCATCCCTTCCGGATCACCTTGAGCTTTTGTTCTGTTGAAATACATCAATTGATTGAAATCCAATAACTCCGATTCAAGGAAGATGTTACCTGTCATCTCCTGCAGCGAATCTGTGACATGTTCAAGACTGGCCCTCATGACCAGGTTGTTTTCCCCCACCCTGCCCCGGAAGTCTTCCACCGTCACCCTGTGACTTTCCTTTCTTATTTTCACAACGAACTGATCCAGTGCCAGGGGAATGGTTCCGAAGCTGCAACCCAGTTCTTTGATATCCAGCTCGAAATCAGGTGATGCGCCATCGTCCAGCAGGACCGAAACAGGCATCCTGGCGGATCCGGCCAGACGGACATGCTCGAGGGATTCCTTCCTGTATATTTCCGGCAACAGGAATTTCTCACGGAAAGTAAAGATCTCCTCGGCTTCCAGAAACCCGGACGAAAGGTCATAACTCAGGGAAACCACCGCCGCTGAATCCTTTCTGCCAATCGCCGTATGATTGACCACCGTGCCGGAAAATCCGAAACCGCTCCTCCCGATCCTCCCGCCCAGGTAATCGATATCCAGCGTATCGGGCCCGAATTTCATGGATGCACGCAGGTCAGAAATTTCGGCATAAACCGGCAACCTGACTCCGAAACTATCCAGCGAGAACAAAAAGCGCGGCAAAGAATCCTGCCTGAGGAACCTGTCCAGTTCAGGCTTTGAAATCACCGCACCTGCACTGAAATGAAGGTCCCTTATCTCTTCCCCCAGCACACCTGCAAGGGATGTATCTCCCAGCAGTGCGGAAGGGTTTATCCGGTCGGATGAAAGGGTGACTTCCGCCCTCACATCTCTCTGAAAACCCAGCATCGCATGCATCAGGTTTTCTGCCTCCGCTTCCAGCAGGATCCGGTTCCCGTTGACTTGAAGATCCATCCTCCTGGCCCCCACGACGTTCCCCATTAAATAAAGCTCTCCTGAGGCCTTTTCCACCGTATCGCCTCGGTATACAAATCCCAAATCCGCCAGCCGGGCTGTAAAATCTCCCGCCTCGTTCAGGAAATCATCCCCCGTCCGGTCCAACAACCCGCTGAACCGACCATCCAGCTTCACATGTCCCGCCAGGTCCGAGACGGCATCCCACGCGATCATCTGCTCCAGTCCGGTTACCTCCACATCTGCATGCACTTCCATGTCCACTTGAGGTAAAAGCATATTTTGAGCTGTAAATCTGCCTGTAATAAATCCTTCGGGGAAATTCGCACGGAAATTTTCCACCTGCAGCACAGCCTCACTCAGATCAGATAAATTACCCGTGGAAGCGGATGCCCTGAAGGAGATCCCCGTGACGTCCTGGCGGAGTGACTTGATCCTGAAGCCGACCTGGCTGGCTGTTCCGGTTGCCCGGATCAAAGGAAGTCCTTTCGCGGGATCCCCGCTCAGCGAACCTTCCAGATTGATGGTTCCCGCTCCGATCTGCTCAATTTCTTCCATGTCCAGGACCCCCCTGAGTAAAAAGTTCAATACATCAAGCCCTTCACTGGTCGCCCTGAATCCCAGATCCAGGAAAGGATCATCCATCAGGTCATATGAACCCCATACTTCCAGCATCAGGTCCGAGAGTGCCAGCGAGCTGGGGTGGATGGTGATCTTCCGGAATGGCACATCGTAGGAAATCTGGCTGTCAAACCGGAGCTTCCTGTTTGTTTCGGAACTGAGGGACAGGTGCCTGAAGCTGTTTATTTCCATATCAAGTTCAACCGCTGTCCGCACCAGCCTGGGCAGGTAACTGAACTGGCTTTCCAGGTCGCTGATCATCAGATCCACATAACTGCCCCCTGTCCGGTCCTGCATCTCCAGCTGAATCCCCGTCAGCTGGAGCCTGTCCAGGTCGATACGCAGTGACGGCAATCCCTGATTCCCGCCACGGTCATCCTTCTCCCCGAAACGGATCCCCAGTGCGCGTTCCAGGTTGGTCACCGAATCCTCATACACCACGATCCCGATATTTCCCTCCTCAAGCTTTGCCCGCGTGACGATCAGATCCCCCCTGATCAGGTCGATCACGTCCAGGGAGACAAATATTTCATTCATCGAAAGAATGGGATCCGCGGGTAGTGAATCCTTCAGACGGGCGGATTCATAATACCTCACATTTTTTAACTGGATTGCCGCCCTGGGAAAATCCATAAAAGGGATCAGGTTGATTTTCCCCATATTGACGTAGCCGGGCTGCATTTCGTTCAGATAAGCGAGTGCCCGCTCCTTCACCCAGCCCCTGCTCAGGTAAAACACCAGGCTGGTCAGGGAGATGAACGAGATAAATCCCAGCAGTACCCAGCCGGCAATTCTCAGTATTTTCCGTTTTCTCCGGGCCATCGAATAATTTCTCCTGCGGGCCCGACGAGGTACCCGCCTGCCAAGTTAATCATTCGCCCAGTAACTTTTCACCCGGTTTTTATAAAACCATGTGAATTTTGAACATCCGCGATCCGGGAACATTTGTTAAAAATCAACGTATACATCCATTGAGAATTCTCCGAACCTGTTATAATTTTGCATGTGATGACGCGTCTGTTCAAGCAAGTGAAAAGTCCGATTGTGGCGGGAATAGTCTTCATCCTGCTCCTGCTGGTGCCCGCATGTAATTTCCTGGAAGAATGCGGAACCTGTGAATTTATCACCGTGGACGCAGACGGGAACAGGTCCTCCGGCACCCCCATGTTCTTCTGCGGGGATGACCTTCTGGAAAGACAGAATTCCAGTCCGGTTACAGTGGGAGGCGTCACCACCTACTGGGAATGTTATTGACCTCCTTCTCATTTCCTTCTCGGGCAGGGCTCCAGATAAAAATATTTGGTTTTCCCGCATCTGGAAACTAAATTGGACGATGTTTTGTCCGGTTGTCAATTACCTTTTTAACCGATTCCGGGGAGGGAGGGCCCGGTGACTGCAAGATGACATTTCCCGGTTATATCGCCGTCGGGGTTGTATTGCTGATGATCATCGCCCTGGTGAAAGAAGCCATGCGACCTGGCCTGATCCTCTTCTCAGCCCTGGTGATCTTCATGATAACGGACATTATTTCTGCACAGGAAGCACTGGCGGGTTTTTCCAACAAGGGGATGATCACCGTGGCACTTCTCTTTCTTGTGAGTGAAGGGGTGCGGGAAA
>DSDZ01000508.1 GCA_011048475.1 Bacteroides sp.
ATAGTTGATCACTTTGTAGAAGTCCGCCCAGTTGCAGAGCCAGTTATCCGGGTAGATGTTGCTCTCGGCCACCATCCGCTCCCCTTCGCCCAGGTTCACATCGCCGGTCACCAGGTCGGCACGGAGCTCTCCGTACCTGAATAACATATCGTCCATGGAGGCAAATGTTTCATAGGCACCCATGACCACTGCATCCACGTCTTCCTTGGTTTGCCAGAATTCCTGCCTGATCAGCCCCTGGGGCGGAATGAGGTCCAGCCATTTCTCACACCCGGCAGAAAGTGCCAGTGCGGCCAGTAAAATGAGTACTTTGTTTTTATGGTTCATCTTCAATTGTTTTTCTAAAAACCGATGGCCACGCTCATGGTGTATATTTTCGGAGGGGGCGTGTTGGCGCGATCCACTCCGATCCAGAACGGATCCGCGGCATTTTGTCCCACCTCCGGGTCCTGTCCCGAGTACCGGGTAAAGGTCAATATCTTGCGGGCACTGAAAGCCAGAACGACCGACCTCAGGTTCAGCCTGTCGCACCATTCGCTCTTCAGCCGGTATCCCAGCTTCAGGTTGATCAGCCGCAAATAATCGCCCGGCTCCACATACCTGTCGGAGCCCAGGTTGTTGGCAGGATGGTTCAGGTAGGCCCTGGGGATCATTCCCTCTTCATCCTGCCCCTGTACCCGCCACCTGCTGAGCACGGCTTTGCTCTGGTTGTTCCTGTCATTCATGCCCTCCGTGTCGATGGCCACCTGGTTGACTATGTCAAAACCCAGCCGGTAGTGGAAGCTGCATGCCAGATCGAAATTCTTGTAATCCAGGGCGGTCCCGAAACCGCCCACGAAGTCGGGATTCGAATCGCCGATGAAGACCACGTCATTCAGGTCGATCTTCCCGTCGTGGTTGATATCCTCGTATTTTGCGTCCCCTCCCCGGAACACGTAAGTTCCCAGGTAGGTCATGGGCACCGGGTTCCCTTCCTCGTCATGGATGATGTTCCCGTTGGCATCCCTGGCCATGGCATCCGCATCCGAAGGATATACCCCCAGGTACCTGAATCCGAAGAAAGAGCCGATGGGTTCGCCCTCAAGGACCCTGAGCGGATACTGGCCGTTCCCGATGGCGGTGGACCGCTCGGTGTTGAAGTTGTCCGGCAGATCCAAAAATGCGTTCACATTCTGGGAAGTATTCAGGTTCACCGACCAGTTGAAATTCTCCCCCTGGATGATCTTGTAGTCCAGCATCAGCTCCCATCCCTTGTTCTCCAGTCTTCCTCCGTTCAGGGAAGAGAACCTGTCATAGCCGGAGGAGGTGGGAATATAGTATGGATTGAACAGCAAGTCGGAGGTGACCTTCTGGTAGACATCGGCCTCAAGGAAAAACCTGTAATTAAACAAATTCAGCTCCAGGCCGATGTCGTAGGAGGACTGCGACTCCCATTTCAGGTTGTCCAGCTGCACACTCTGCGGCACAATTGCAGGATAGAGCATGTACTGGCCGTTGTCCGTCGATTCATAGGTGGCAAACCTGGCATACGCCTGGCCGGGCTGTCTTCCGGAAATCCCCCAGCTGAAACGGAGCATGCTGTCGTCCAGCCACTGGAAGGACTGCATGAAGGATTCGCTGGAGAACCTCCATCCGACCGATATCCCCGGGAACAGTCCCCACCGGTAATTCACCCCGAATACCGAGGATGCATCGGCCCGGACGGTCGTCTGGACCAGGTATTTGTCCTTGTATTTATAATTGAGGTTGGCCAGGGCACCCAGTTCCCTTTTCTCTCCCGAGCCGGTTCCGATCCAGTTGATCTGACCGGAAATAGCCGGATCCTGGATATCGGTGCTGGGGATTTTGTGACTCTGCAGGTTCATCCATTCATACTGGCTCTGGTTGGTGATCCAGGTGATTGCCCCAGTGAGGGTGTGGTTCTGGTTCCGGAACGGGGAATCAAAGGCAACCTGCGTCTCGGTCCGGATGGCCGATTCAATGTTGTTGCTCTCCTCGGCCTTGTTGACCGTCCATGCCAGCCAGTCCGTCCCCAGGGCATTGTAAGGCAGGTAATTCTGTGTCTTGTATCCTTTGTACTGGAAAGAGACCGTCTCGTTAATGGTGATCCAGTCATTGATGTCATACCGGAGGCGGAATGTGTTCTGAAGATGGTTTTCCCGCCGGTTGTTCTTGTCCAGGTTGGCCACCGCCACGGGATTGAAATAGGTTCCGCCGTATCCCTGGTAGCTGTTGATGGGGGTGAAATATTCGCCGGTGGGATTGCCGAACTGGTCATATTCCCATATACTCATATTGGGGGCCTTGATCAGGGCCATCTGACGGACGTTCCGCCTCTCGATTTCCACATGATTATTGGTATTGTTGTTGAAGTAATTGAACTGGATCGTGAAGACCAGTCTCCGCGACAGGAAATAATCCAGGTTCACCCGGGTGGAGATCCTCCTTGCATCGGTGTTGATGGTGGTCCCCCCTTCGTTCACGTAGCTGACGGAGGTAAAGTACCTGGTCTTCTGACCCCCTCCGGCCACCTTGAAATAGTGGTCCTGGGTGAATGCGTTCTGGGTGATCTCACCCAGCCAGTCCGTATTGGCGGAATAATTATAGAAGTCATAAAAATCCCTGTCATAGGCAATCTCCTGCGGGATGTCGAAAACCCCGTAGGCGTTGTGCCACTCTTCCAGCTGCAGCATGATGTATTCATCCCCGTCCAGCATCGGGATGGCCGGAGGCTGGATGTTGAGGCTGGGCTTGTACTGATAGTCGAACTGCACCTTGCCCAGTCTTCCCGTATGGGTCTCGATGAGCAGGACCCCGTCGGCACCCTGTGAACCCCACACCGCGGTTGAGGCTGCATCCTTCAGGATCTCGATGGATTTGATATCCTGCACGGCGATGTTGATCAGGTTTCCCAGGTCCTCCGTATCCGCAGAACTGATGTCAATGTCGTTCCGGCTTACCCTGAACTGGGGCACCCCGTCCACCACGATCAGGGGCTGGCTGTTCCCCATGGAGCTGAGTCCCCTGATCACGAGCTGGGAACCGGATCCCGGGTCACCGGACGCACTGATGATATCCAGCCCGCTGATCTTCCCCTGCAGCGCATCGGTGGCGGACAGCACCCCCGAATCCTGCATGTCGATCAGGTCCACTTTTACCGACGAGGAGGCTTTATCCCGTTCCTCGATATTGGTGAGGCTGAACCTGGATTCAGCCTTGGCCGTGATGGTCACCTCCTCAAGCTCCACATTGGAGGGTGCCAGCTCAATGGACATGACCGTGTTGGGATCGGGGGTGATCTCCAGGGTTTCGTACCCGATCACGCTCACCCGGACCTTGTGTGAAAGGTCCTTCATTTCCAGAATGAAATCCCCGTTCACATCCGAGATCGTACCATTGATGATCCGCTCCTCGGCATCGTACTCAATGATGTTGGCGCCGATGACCGCGGTTTTGTCATTGCTGTCGGTGACCCTTCCCCTGATGATCCTGCTCTGCTGGGAGTACCCTTCCAGGAGGCCCGTCAGCAGCGTGGCTGCGATCAGAATGGCTGTAAATGTCTTTTTCTTCATAACCTTTGAAAGACTGGATTTGGTTTAATTGGTGTCCACCTCCTGATAGATGAGTGCCCTGTCAATCTCGTGGATGACCTGTGTGATTACCAGGTTCCGGAAAACTTCCGTGCCCTCTCCCACATCTCTTCCTGCCATCAGGTTCGTGGATCCGGATTCTTCCGCCACGGCGTAGTCAGTTCCCTGGGCATCGGGGATCCTGATCACATCCACGCCCGGGTCAATGTAAATCTTTGAAAAGACGGTGGTAAATGGAGTGGAACGTTCGTCCACCCTTGCGGTTTCATAATAGCCCGGGGGACTGCTGCCGTCGGTGAAGATCATGGAACCCTGGATGAAATGGAACCTCAGAAAATCTTTCAGGTCATCCCCCTGGAGGGTATCCGCCCCGGATGCGGCCAGCGCCGGCTCGGTGGGGACAAACACCGTGTAGTTTTCATTCTCCGAAAGGAACGTATACCTCAACTCGAATTCGTTGCCCAGCCCGGCCTGCATCAACAGATCATGGAAATGGGGAAATTCGCTGCGGATCCGTTGGAAGATGTTGGTGGCCGAGAAACTGAACCAGTTCTCAATGTCATAGGTGGTCCCGTTATCTGCATCGGTGCTGATCATGACAGGGTAGTTGGGCCGTGTCACCAGCCCCTGGTAACCAATGGTGGTGCTGGCTGTCCCGCTGATCTCGCCGGTCTCGTTGTTCACGATGAGGTAATTTCCCGTCAGGTTCCTGATGAACTCCTTCCGGGGGGCACCGGTGGGATTCCGGACTCCGATGTGGTTCATGATCAGGGTTCTCAATGAACTGGTATTGATCGTGTACTCCCGCACAGAGGCTCCGGTGGTGAACAGTGAAAAGCGTCCGTTCATATAGATGAGGGACGAATCCAGGGATGTATTCGTGTTGGACTCCACAAAGAACATATAGTCCTCCCCTTCCCGTTTCAGGGCCGACAGCAGTCCCGCCTCCTCCACCGCATACATGACCTTGGAATATCCCCTCAGGAGGTACACCGGACCTGCCACACTGTTGAACACGCGGGGCACCACTGCCTGATCCACGCCGATGAAGCTGCAGTTGCTGCCGAACCGGGCATCGATGATGTTCGCCGGGTCCAGGGTCACCCGGTCCATCTCCCCGTTGTAGAAACCATGATTGAAGTCGGTGGGATAGATGGGATTGGCAGACATATGGGTGTTGACCAGTATCCGGAGAATGTTATCAGGAGTATTGCTGATGGTGTTCCACCGGTTGGATCCCACGAAATACTCGTTCCAGAATGCCTCGAATGCAGCATCCGTGGGTGCGACCAGCCCGTGGTGATAGCGAATGGTCACGTTGTTGGGAAGGCCGAATGTTCCTGACGGGGGACTGGTCTGTTCATTCAGGATGTCGAAGGTGAGATCGGGATAGAAGATGTCAAACAGGGAATCCACCTGGAATCCCTGTTCCGCGCCCGGCTGATCGAATGTCTTCTCCTCGTTGTATTCAAATTCCGGGAACATGTTGATCAGGTTCAGAAAATCGGTGAAGGACTCGCCTCCCCCACCTGATTCCAGGATCTGGAAAGCGTTGGGGAGGGGCTCCACCACCCTGTCGATCATATAGATGAATCCGTTTTCGGCGAATATCTCATCGCCCATGATTTTTCCGCCCGCATAATAGATGTCCCCGCTGCTTTCGAACGGTCGGTCGAAATAGAATTCATAATCCTCCGAGTTGAGTTCGTAGATATCGAAATACTCCCTGAAAAAGATCGGTGCATATTTCCTGGAATCGGTGGCAACGATCCGGTGCCAGTTCGACTCCGTCGTATCTACCACCACCAGTGATCCACCCTGCCGCTGGGTTACGCCCAGTTTCCGGTTCCTGTCCAGAAGCAATGTCTGCCGTTTGAATCCGCGGGGTTTGTTGTTCCTCAGATCCAGTGTATCGATCCAGCCGTACACATCCAGGGTCCTGAGCTGGGTCTTCGTCCACGGGTTCTGCACGATATGGTACTTGACGATCTCTGAAAGCACGGCCGGGGAAATGTCCTCCACACTGTTGTAGGATTGTGCCTGAAGGTATTCGGAAAATGCTACGTTGGTCGGGGCAAACACGGTGTAACTTCCCGATCTGTCAACGATGGTATCATAGCCGGTGAGTTCCAGGCAAAGGGCGAATGTGGAAAGATCAGGCTGATCCCTGAGCTGGGTATACACCTTCCCCACCAGCCAGTCAGGCCTGGCATATTTATCTTCCCGGTCGTCGGGATCGCACCCTGCAAATAGCAGTCCGAGCGAGGCTGCGAGGACGGTCAGTAATCTGGTTCGAATCATCGCTTTCATTGAATTCATTTTTCCTGGTTCCCTGAATGCTTCAGGGTCCTTTCAAAGATAAAAAAATGTTCACGATTCAAGGTCACATCCGTTTGCTATTTATAATGAGTCCAATATAAACAGCCGGCTCTCCATGCGGATCACTGCATCAAATTCCCCTCCACATTTCAACTAAAGAATTTTATTGTTAAATTGTGGGGCAAATGAAGCATTTCCTCAATCAGAAATCTAACTAAATTCTAAGATCATGAGCAAAGACAATGGAGGCGGCATTTCCAGGAGGAGATTCCTCGGAACCACTGCCGCCGCAACAGCAGGATTGACGATTATCCCCAGCCATGTGGTGAGCGGACTGGGCCATACGCCCCCCAGCGACAAGCTGAATATCGCCGGTGTGGGAGTGGGAGGCATGGGCCGCAGCAACCTGCGGAACATCAAGGACCAGAACATCGTGGCCCTGTGCGATGTGGACTGGAGATATGCCAAAACCTGTTTCAATGATTATCCCAATGCAAGGAAGTACTGGGACTGGAGGAAGATGTACGATGAAATGGGCACCTCGATCGACGCGGTGGTGGTGGCCACGGCCGACCATACCCACGCACTGGTAGCGGGACATGCCATGACGATGGGCAAGCATGTGTACGTCCAGAAGCCGCTGACCCATTCTGTTTACGAATCCAGGCTGCTCACCAAACTGGCCCAGAAGCACCGGGTGGCCACCTCCATGGGGAACCAGGGAGCATCCGGGGAAGGGGTCAACCTGGTTGTGGAATGGATCCTGAATGGCGAGATCGGCGAAGTCCGGAAGGTGGAAGCCTTCACCGACCGTCCCATCTGGCCCCAGGGGCTGAATGTACCCGAGCAGGGACACTGGGTGCCGGACACCCTCAGGTGGGACCTTTTTATAGGACCGGCCAAAATGAGGCCCTACAACGAGATCTACACCCCCTGGAACTGGAGGGGATGGTGGGATTACGGCACCGGGGCCCTGGGGGATATGGCCTGCCATATCCTTCATCCCGTCTTCGTGGGACTGCAGCTGACATACCCCACCAGGGTTCAGGGAAGCTCCACGCTCCTGCTTACCGAATGTGCCCCCAACGCCGAGATGGTCAAACTCACCTACCCGGAAAGGCCGAAAGGCAAGAAGGTGAAGTTCCCCGAAGTGGAGGTCACCTGGTATGACGGGGGACTGGAACCCATGAAGCCGGAAGGCTGGCCCGCCGGAAGGGACATGAATGATGATGGTGGCGGCGTGCTCTTCCACGGCACCAAAGATACCCTGATCTGCGGATGTTACGGGAAAGATCCGTGGTTGCTCTCCGGAAGGGTTCCCGATGCTCCGAAGGTAAGACGCAGGGTGGAAACGAGCCATGAAATGGACTGGATCAGGGCCTGCAAGGAAAGTCCGGAGAACCGCGTGGAAACCGCTTCACCCTTCAGCGAGGCCGGTCCCTTCAACGAAATGGTGGTCATGGGTGTGAACGCCGTGCGCCTGCAGGGACTGAACAAGGAGCTGGAGTGGGACGGTGACAAAATGGAGTTCACCAACATCAGCGACAGCGAAGAGCTGAAGATCTGCATCAGGGACGGATTTGAGATCCAAGACGGAGATCCCACATTCGACAAGACCTGGACCGATCCCTTCTCAGCGAAGGCGTTCTCCAGGGAACTGGTGAAGCACACACCCAGGGAAGGCGGATGGGAACTGCCCGATATGCCCGCATAACGGGAGCATAACGAATGTAAAACTGTAACACTATCAGACAATGAAGCATCGCAATATTTTATTTTTCGTCCCGGCACTGATGATCGGCGGACTGGTTGCATGTACTTCTTCGGGGAAGAAGGAGCAGGAAGCCGGAACCACCGAAGCAGTGCAGGAGGTGGCCGACAACACCCTGACCGACCAGGAGAAGAAAGAGGGCTGGATCCTGCTCTTCGACGGGGAGACTTTCGACGGATGGCGCGAGTACAACATGGAAGTCTTTCCCGACACGGGCTGGTCCATCGAGAACGGGGCCATCAAGTGCTCCGATTCGGGAATGGGAGAAGCCGGTTTCGGGGGGGACATCGTCTATGACAGGGAATTCACCAATTTCCACCTGAAACTGGACTGGATGATTTCCGAGGGCGGAAACTCGGGTATCTTTTTCCTGGTACAGGAGGTCCCGGGAAAAAATATCTGGTATACCGCCCCCGAGTACCAGATCCTGGACAATTGCAGCAGTCATGTGGACAACACACTGGGCGTGAACGGGAACCGGAGGGCCGGAAGCCTGTATGACCTGATCCCGCCGGATCCCCAGAATGCAAAGTGTGCGGGGGAGTGGAACCATTCCGAGATCATCTCCTATGACGGTACGATCGTTTTCAAGATGAACGGGGAGAACACGATGGAATTCCATCTGTGGACCGATGAGTGGAACCAGATGATCGCCGACAGCAAGTTCCCGGATTTCAATCCCGATTTCGCCAATGTGGCCAAAACGGGATACATCGGGCTGCAGGACCACGGCGATGCAGTGTGGTTCAAGAACATCAAGATCAAGGAGCTCTGATACGCCCTCCTGCCTGAAGCAGATGCGGTCATCGCTGCCTAAGCTGATGCGAAGCAGCAGGTTCAGCAGTGATACCGCATGCTGCGGAAGGCTGTGATACCGCATGCTGCGGAAGGCAGTAGTGAACGGCCCCGCTCAGGTTTTCCAGGACAAATCCCGTGCCGGGACCATGACACGTCCCGGGCTTCCTGACGCCTGGGTTACCGAACAGATCCCGTGTCGGGACCATGACACTCCCTGCTGCTCGTGAGATCGCAAACCTGCGGAGTATCCTGATCCTGGTAAATGAACGGGTTCTATCCAACTACCTTCGGTCCGTGACATAGTGTCCCTCACCCGGGATCTGTTCGGAGAAGGGGCCGCAGCCTGAAGCAGATGCGGTCATCGCTGCCTAAGCTGGTGCGAAGCAGCAGGTTCAGCAGCGATACCGCATGCTGCGAAAGGCTGTGATACCGCATGCTGCGGAAGGCATCGATATCGTCCGCTGCGAAAGGCAGCGGCGGCAACAAGGCCTTGGCCGGGACCATGACACGCCCCGGGCTTCCTGACGCCTGGGTTACCCAACAGATCCCGTGCCGGGACCATGACACTCCCTGCTGCTCGTGAGATCGCAAACCTGCGGAGTATCCTGATCCTGGTAAATGAACGGGTTCTATCCAACTACCTTCGGTCCGTGA
>DSDZ01000509.1 GCA_011048475.1 Bacteroides sp.
AATTTGTAGTTGCTCATGTCGATCTGCGACACGATGATATCCATCCCGTCATTGGAACCGTCCGATTCCACATCCTGGTTCAGGGCCTCCCTTACCTCCCGGTCCAGTGTGGCGAGTACTTCCGAAGGGGTCTGGACGCCCGAGCGGAGACAGATATCCTTGATGAGCGTGGTGCCGATCATGGACATGAATGCACCCGGGACGCCGTGACCGGTCGAGTCGGCGCAAACCACGATGAATTTATGGTCATCGATCCGCTCGTACCAGTAAAAATCACCGCTCACGATGTCCCTGGGCTGGTAGAAGACGAAACTTCCGGAAAATGCCTCATGCAGTTTCTTGATCGGGGGCAGAATGCTTGCCTGGATGCGCTGTGCGTAGTTGATCGAATCGGTGATATCCCGGTTCTTGATCTCGATCTCTTCCTTCTGCTGGATCACCTCCCTGGTCCGCTCATCCAGCTGCCGCTGCAGGTATTCCTGGATCGCCTTCTGGTTCCGCTCGCGGATCTTGAAGATGATAAAGACCGTGGCCAGCGCCAGCAGGACCAGGGAAAGGATGAACCACCAGGCTTTCCAGATGGGGATCTTCACGGAGATATCCAGGGTGACGGGCTCGGGGGAGCAGTTTCCGTTGCCGTCGCACGCCCGGAGCATGAAGGTGTAGCTTCCGTCCTCCACCCGACCGTAATAGGCGCTTGAAACAGTGGACATCTCCGACCAGTCCTCCTCGTACCCGTCCAGTTTGTACTGGTAGGTGACCTGGTTGGGATTGCTCAGGTTGATCCCAACAAAATCGATGCGGACCCGGTACCTGCCATATTTCAGCCTGATGGGGCGTGTGGGATCGTAAGGCCGGTCTGAGATCACCACCGATTTCAGGCTCAGCCTGGGGGGTACCATGTCCTCCTTCGCCTGGTAAGGATCATACTGGATGATCCCGCTGGTGGTGCCCATGACCAGTTTCCCGCCCGTGGTTCTGGCCATCGCATTTTTCATGATATCGGTGGTGAAGCCCGATTCATCGCCGTAGACTCGGACGTTCCGACGCATGGGATCGATCCGGCTCAATCCGCTCCGGTGCCCCACCCAGACAAATCCTTCCGGATCCACCTCGATGGCGTAGGTATAATCCTGCATCAGACCCGTCTCCTCGCTGAACCAGCCCAGCGAATCGTTATGGAACGAAAAGACCCCGTCCCCGTAAGTCCCCGCCCATATCACGCCCTGGTCGTCTTCCGCAAGGGTGACAAACTCCAGCTTGGGTTTGTTATCGATCAGAAACTGGGTTTCCGAGTTGATACTGACCAGACCACTGGTCAGCGTGGCGATCCACGCCCTTCCCCGGCTGTCCACCAGAATATCGTTGATCTTGTTGTGGGGAAGACCGGTGGCCGTATTAAAATAAGTGCGGTTGCCGGTTTGCAGGTTGATCGTGTACACCCCGTTGTTGGTGGCAACGAACAAACTGTCCGCATTCCCGTCCAGGGCGTTGACGGCATTCTCCAGTGAGTTCCTGGAAACCACATGGGGAACGATCAGGGAAGTGCCGTTTCGCTTGATGTAAAGCCCGCTCTGGAGGGTCCCGATATACAGGTCGTTCCGGTTATCCAGGAAAAGTGCCGTCACCTGGTCCGCCGGAAGCCCGTTGCCTGTCCCCAGGTACTTCACCTCTCCGGGCGATCCGGTACTGTAATATGCCAGTTTGCCGGTGCTCCCGAACCAGTGGTCATCACCTTTGATGCAGACGGCGCTCACCTCCGTATAGGGCTCGTCTTTCTCCCAGAGGGAATTAAAGGTGAAAGCCTGGTCACGCAGCACCGCGATCCCGTTCCCCTGTGATGAGAACCAATGGTTGCCTTCCTCGTCGATGAAGATGCGGTTGATGTATTCGTTGGGTATGCCGGACTCCTTTTCAAAAAGGAGCAAATCGCCCGGTAGCCCGTCCACCTGCAGGTCCACCCGGCAGATCCCCCTTCCGTAATCGGTGACCCACACCCGTCTGTCGCCGTCAAATAAGATGGAAGAGACCCGGGCATACTCCAGCGCTGTCCCCTCCCCGATCTTTTCCACGGTGTACTGTGCCGGATTGAACCCTTTGCCGGTGATCCGGAACAATCCCTCATCCTCGGTGCCTGCCCAGTACTCATTCTCCCCGGTGGCCCTGACCAGCTCCTGCACCACGATGTACTGCAGCGCGGGCAGATCCCCCGTATGGATGTAGGTCTCCAGGTCCCCGTCGTACCGGTAAATGCCCAGTCCGTCGCTGGTGCCCACAAGCAGATGTCCCTCAGGGGTTACCTGGAAGGTGTTCATGGAGCTTCCGGCAAATGGATCGGAAACGTAGGTGATCTCCATCTCCCTGCTGACGATCATGATCCCGCTCTGCTGGCAGAGGGCCATCACATTGCCCCGGGCGTCTTCGCGGATGGCCCTGACGGGTGACCGGAAGGCGGGATCGGGGGTGATCAGCCGGAAGGATCCGTTCTCCAGCAGGGAGATCAATCCGTTCTCATGCCCGAACCAGAGCCGGCCTTCGGAATCACGAAGGCTTGAGAAGGCGATGCTGGCGGGAATGGAATCTCCCTGAAAATCCTGGTCGAATTCACGGCCGTCGAACCTGCACAACCCCTGGGTGGTCCCCACCCAGAGGAAACCGTCCGGATCCTGGTTGATCGTATAGGCAAACTTGTCACATAATCCCTCCGGGATCCCGTATTTGAAGAACTGGTAGGTCTGGCCCTTTCCGGCAATGGGAATCAGGAAAAGGAGGAAAAGGACCGGAAATTTTCTCATATTGGTTTGTTTTAGTCAATGGGGTCAAATTCCACCTCGCCCCTGTACCTGGGAACACCGCCGATGGGAATGGTGTAGAACGGCAGGGTTTCGTTCCGCTGGTTGCGGACATTGACCACCACGTTGTTGTTCCTCACGAGATTCCTGGCTTTCACAAACCTGAAATCGAACGAGGTGCCGATCTCCTCATCCTGGATCCGAAGCTCGTCCTCCGTCCAGTGGTCCTCGCCCGAGACCCGCACCTCCCTGCCCTGCCTGGCCACGGAGATGACCACCATGTTCCCGTCCGTATCCCAGTCGAAGTTGGATATTTTCACGGTGACGGTCCCATCCTCGATATAGGGATAGATGTGGGAAACCTCGTTCACATCGTTGTGCATCCTGAAGGAATACTCGTAAGCAAAGGCATTGGCCCCCTCGATGGGCCGGTTATCATCCGCTTCCGTGCTCAGGTAATATCGGTACATGTTGCCGTCATCGCCCGAGACCCCCTCGCAGATGATCTTGAAGATCCTGCCCTGGTACATTTCCACATATTCTCCCTGGGCCGGGTTGAAGGGTCCAAAGGTATACCAGCCGTTGTCGTACCTGGGATTTTCCGCGAAAGCCCTGGAGGCGAGCAGGGTGCCGCTCTTATAGTTGCCGAAAGGATGTGTTTCGCGGGCATCGGGTTCGGTCCACACCCCCTCCCCGCCGAAAACCTCATAGGTGCAACGGGTGTTCCAGTCCCCCGCTATCTCGTCGATGTCACCACCCGTATCCGGATCAAACACGCGGATAAAGAAGGGTTGGTCGTATTCCTGAGGAATCAGGAAAAAGAATGCCTGGGAGAAATCATCGTCCCCCCAGCTGGTTTCGGCCAGCTTGCCAAAGGTCATCAGGTGCGGGATGTTCTCCTCCACGTTGGGTACCGGTTGAGAAAATCCTGACACGCTGATTGATAGTAATAATATGATATATAGGTCGCGTTTCATTTCCTTGCATTTACTGTGCATTTTAAAAATATACAAAATTCGTGCAAAATAAAACAAGAGTTATCAAACGCGGGCCGTCGGAAGGGATCAGGCGGGCAGGAAAAGGGAATTGTAGCAGACCGGAAAGGTGGTTCTCATTCGGAGCCGGAGACCACCACGTCCCTGAAATTGGAACGGACCTCCGGCACATCCCTGCGGTTCTGTTTCCGCTCCTCGACACCCAGGATCACCCGGTAAGTCCCCGGATAACGGTAAGCATGCGTGACCCGGATCCCTTCCCCGTAGGTGCCGTCACCAAACTCCCACACGTACCTCCCGATGTTGAATCCGGGCAGGTGGGTCTCGCTCCCGTCAAACACCACGGGGGTGTTCACGGGGATGGTGTCGGGACAGGTGATCACTGCCTGTTCATTGAGCTCGATGTTCAGGGTCTTGACGGTCTGTCCCTCCACAAGCGTGTCCAGCTGCCGGTCGTACACCTGCAATTTGCAGACATACCGGCCGGGACCCGGGAACCTGTAAACGACCTCGTGCCCGGGCAGCTCCAGGGTGTCGTTGATCAACCAGGAGTAACGGAACAGATCTGTATCCACGGTGTCCAGCTTGCGGTCGTATATCCTGTACTTATAATAGGTCTTTTTGATGGGCTCCGGGGCTTCAAATTCGGGGATGTCCGTCCCGAATGTAAAGATCTCCTTTGAACCGCTGCCCCGGTCGCTGGTGATGTACCCGCTTTTGAAGTTTTCGTCGAACCAGACATGGTAGTCGTTGGAAAGGGTGTTGAACGGAGCGGGAAGTTTCCGGGCTCTGGTCCATTTCCCATTCAACAGGACGCTCTCGAACAGGTCGTATCCCGCCAGATTGTCGTCGTGGCCGTCGGAGGAGAAATAAAGTTTACCCGATGAATGGTAGAAGGGGTACAGCTCCTCGCCGGAGGTGTTCACGGCGCGGCCCAGGTTTTCCGGTTCGGTCCAGCTTCCGCCCTTCAGTTCCGATTTGTAGATGTCGAAGCCGCCGATGGCATCCGGGAGATTGGCGGAGAAAAAGAGGGTTCGTCCGTCGGGCGACAGCGCAGGTGAGAACAGCCATGCGAAGGGATCATTGTGCTCGTAGGGCCTGATATTGGTCCATTGTCCCTCCACATTGTCCGCAAAATAGATACCCAGCGGATCGAAATCCCTGTTGGCCGACGAGGGACGCTGCTGTGAGAAGGCCATCAGGGAACCGTCGGATGTGAAAGAAACGGGGCCCTCGTGACGCTGTGTGACCAGCGCATCGATGAAGGGGCCTTTCACTCCGCCCTTTTCGCGGTAGTAAAAGATGGTGAACAGCCTCCTTCCGAGGGGATCCGTCGGACTGCTGGCTCCCACGCTGGTGGACTCGGTGATGTACACCACCCCGTCCTCGAATGGAACGGCGGCGGCTTCGTTCAATCCGGTGGAGATACGGGTCTGCTTTCGCACATTGTAATAATCCTGAGCTGCCGCCGGGGGAAGCAGCAGGAGCAGGATCCATATGGGAAGCAACGCCTTTTTCATTTCGTTAAAAATAGAAGGGGTCATCGGGGATGGTCTCAATGACCGGTCTCCATTCCCAGCGCAGCACGATCTCGTGGGCGCCCCCCAGGTATTTCCGCACATCGCTCAAATTGAGTGTATAGGCATAACCGATCAGCCACTGGGGGTTCACCTGCACATTCAGCAGCGCGATGGCAAAATTGGGATGGCTGTAGGCTCCTCCCACGAAGAACCTGGAATCCATGAATCCGGCGTTCAGGCTGGCTTTGAAAGAGGTACTGGCCTTGTTGTAGTCGATCAGTACCGAAGGTTTCAGGCGGAACGACCTGCTGAAATCGAACAGGTAAGCCCCTGCCAGGATGTAACGGTACTGGTCCGGATGCACCGCCCCGACGGACTGGTCCTCCCGCGGGATGGAGAGCAGCTCCGGCACAGAGAACCCCACGAAGAACTGGTCGGTATAGTAGAGCACCCCCGTGCCGAAATTGGGGAACCACCGCTGGTAGATCCCTTCCGGGAAGGAAGGATCGCCCGGGTCCCGCAGCTCGATGGCCCCCATGTTGGTCTTCGCCCCGTAGATCCCTGCCGAAAGACCGAACGAAAGCCGTCCGCTCCCCAGGTAGATCCGGTAGGCGTAGGTGGACATGACCGAAAACAAATTCTGCTCAGGCGGGGAGGTGTTGTAGGCCACGATCCCCCCCAGCGCCACCTTTGAATTGCCCACGGGGGTATGCACGTTCAGCTGCATGTCGGTGGGTCCCAGCTGTCCGTAGAGGGCCGAGCGGTAGAAGGAACTCAGGCTGATGGCATCCCTGAATCCTGCGAAGGCCGGATTGAGGGTCGTCCATGTCAGGTGGTAGTTGCTCAGCGAGGGGATCAGGGTGTTCTGCGCGTATCCGGTGGCCGCGAGCAGGATGAATCCGTATGTGAGCAAGCTCCGCCTCATTTTTTAATCCCTTTTCACCACCACGTAATCCCGGGAATTGTATGTATCGGTTCTGGTGATGGCCCCGCTTACCGGGTCCCGCTGGTGCAGGAGGAAATCCACCACATAATAATAGGTGCCCGAGGGGACCAGGTTCCCGTTTTCCGACCTTCCGTCCCACACCACCATCTCATCCTCCTGCAATCCGTTTTTGACCAATGCATCGTTGACATCCAGCTGATCCACGTTCTCATGGGTGATCGTCCGCACCGTGTTGCCCAAAGCGTTGAAAAAAGTTATGGTGAATTCATCCGCATATTTGAGCCCCTGCATGATGTAATACTCGTTATCCGCATCCTGGTTGGGCGAGAACCCGGTGTACCGTTTCACTTCGTTCCGGATCACGATGACCACGTCGCTGTAGGTAACACATTTTCCCTCGCCCTCCCCGTTCTCCACCGTCCACCTGAACGTGTTCTCCTCCCCCAGGGCCAGCTCATAGGCGTAGGTTTCGGGATCGTGCGTATCATGGATGATCCCGCTGCCCGATTCCAGGGTCCAGGTACCGGTCCCCGCCGTGGGGGGATCGGCATGCAGCTGGATGGAATTGATGAAGAAGATCATGGTGTCGGCCCCGGCATAGGCCGGCTCCGGCTGCTCGAAAAAGGTCACATCGGTAAATGCATCCCCGTAGCAGTCCCCCGCCACACTCCTGTACCGGATCCGGTACTGTCCGTACCGTTCCGGGATATCCTGGATGAAGATCGCCGTCTGTTCGGACCCCGGATCGGAGAAGGTCAGCAGCGGTTTGTCCGTGTTCACCTGGCTCCAGCTCCCTGTCCCGTGATCGGGATCGCCCGTAAGGGTGATCGTGATATCACACACCTTGGCGCTGTCGGCCGGGGTGATCACCGGCTCGGGGACCCTGAACACCTCCACAGGGACCACACCCGAAATGCTGTCCGCCGGCGCCTGGCACAGGTAGCGCCCCCCGGGCGAAGCATAGGTGATGGAAGCAATCTCATAATTGTACTGCGTGCTGTCCGCCTCCGTTTCAAGGGTGACCGGCAGGTTGCCATCACCGCTGACCACATAGGGCCCCACCGGTTCCGGGCCGACCCCGTCGGTGAGGGTGACCTCCCAGGGGAGCATGTAGGTATGCAGCCGGTCCGCCGTCAGATCAATAAAAAGCACCGTATCATACTCACATGCCCGGAAGGGACCGTCGGTGAGCCGTCCGCCAGGCAGCTGCATCACGGTCAGCTGCATGGCATTGGAGGTGTCCGTGCACTCCCCGATGGAAACGATCCGCTCATAGTGACGTGTATCCAGGCTGTTGTAAGGCCCTGCATTGTGGTCCTCCTCATCGGAGCCGGGAAGCAAATCGCCGGAGTCCGTATCCCGCCAGGTGTAACGGGCGGTGACCTCCGGTTCCCCCTGCGGGGTGGAACCTGCAAGAATCTTTGTGGTACCAAAGCAGACCGAATCGAACGGCTCGATGGTGTTGCCGGTGATCTGCCTGTGCACGATGATCCGCTGCCAGTTGGAGGTATCGATGCACTGCTCGTCGGGACCGCTGAAGACAATGCGCCTGTACCAGCGGTCCTCCTCCGTGTCCATTAAGGGATTTCCCCCGTAATCCAGGGATGCGGCCCCGGCGATCTCCTGCCATGCTCCCGGAGTATCCTGCCCTGTGGCCACCTCCCACCGGTACCTGCGGGTGGGGTCCACGTCCCCCACGGTGGCGCCTCCTCCCGGTTCAGGACCGGCCCCGGGGTCCTGGGTGAGATCCTCCAGGATGTCCCCCTGGCACTTCATATCGTCGGCCGTGGTGATCACATTGCCCGTGATGGACGGCAGCACATGGATAAACACCTGGTTGCTGGTGTTCTGGCACACATTGCGGGCCGCTCCGCCCGAACCCACCACCCTTCTGAACAGGGTGGTGTCCCCGTCCATGATCCCGGCGCCATAACCGCTCATTACGTCGTTCAGTCCGGGCGCCGGTCCCCACGCAGTGGATGCGGTGCGGGCTTCCCACCGGTAGCTGTACTGCCCCTGGTACCCGCCGCCGGGCTCCGATCCTGTGAGCAGCGGCGCCTGGTCGCCCCGGCACACCGTAGCGGTACCGCTCACCGTGTTATTGGTGATCAGCGGAATGTTGAGGATCTCCACATGGTTACTGGTATCCACACAGGCATCATCGCTTCCCGAGAGGGCGATCCTGCGGATGTAACGTGTTTGGGTGAGGGCGGGTGACTGGTAGGTGCGGTTCACGGCACCGCCGATCTGCGACCAGGTGCCTTCGGGATCGGCGGCGATCTCCCACCGGTAGCGTTTGTCCGCCGGATCCCCCTCACCCGGCACCGGACCGGTGATCAGGTCCGGAGTGGTGTTAAAGCAGATGGTGTCGTTGGGGGTGATCTCATTGCCGGTGAGCCGCTCCCAGACCTTCACCGTCAGGGCACCGGTGGTATCCTCGCACGCTCCCGAATATGCGATCCGCCTGAACTGTGTTGTGGCGGTCAGTCCCGGTGCCTGGTAGGAAGCCTGGGTGATGGTCCCGTCGGCATTTGTAAAAATTCCCGATCCCTCCTCCTTCTGCCATTTGTAGGCGTACGTTCCCGGTCCCAGTCCCCCACCGATCACGGACGAGGAGACGAACAGCTGCGGGGCGTTCCCCGAGCACACCGTATCGGGTGCTGTTACGGTGTTCCCGGTAATGGCCGGGTGCACGTTGAAGGTAATCCGGAAACTGGTATCCGCCGGCAGGACAACTCCCGAGGTGACCACCCTCCTGAAGTAGGTGGTGTCGGAAAGGGGCCCCGGGAAGGTGTAGTCCTTCTGGTTGTTGGTCCCCGGTGCGGGCTGCCAGGTGTGCGTGCTGGTGCTGTCGATCCACAGGTAGGTAT
>DSDZ01000500.1 GCA_011048475.1 Bacteroides sp.
AATATATACTGCTTCTAAACAAAAATTTATTGTGAAAAATATTTGAAACCCCTTGACTTCAATTGATAATAATGATACTTTTATAATATCATATTAATATCACTTCTTAAAAATTCCATCATGAATAAAGAAAAAAGTTACAGTGCCATCTCCGGGTACCTGATGCTCCTGGTACTGGTTATTCTCATCCCCGGCACGGTCTTCAGTTTTTCGACCGGGATCATCCCGCTCGCCATCGTGCTCCTTGTCCTCTTAACGCTGACCATTATCGGATTTACTGTAGTCAATCCCAACGAATCCTGTGTGCTGGTCCTATTCGGGGCATACCGGGGCACGATCAAAAAGAACGGATTTTTCTGGGTCAATCCTTTTCTTGTAAGGAAGAAAATATCTCTGAGAGCCAGGAATTTCGACAGCGAGACCATCAAGGTGAACGACATGCACGGCAACCCTATTAAAATCGGATGTGTACTGGTATGGAAAGTGGAGGATACCTTTAAGGCTGCATTCGAAGTGGATGATTTTGAGCGATTCGTATTCGTGCAAAGTGAAACGGCCCTCCGCAAACTTGCCGGGAGTTATCCATATGACAACTTTGAGGACCATAATGCGGAGATCACCCTTCGCGGAGGAGGGCTGGAGGTGAATGAAGAACTTGAGAATGAGATCAAGGAAAGGCTGGAGATCGCGGGGATCAAAGTCATCGAGGCGCGGATCAACTTTATTGCCTATTCGGAGGAGATTGCCGGGGCCATGCTGAGAAGACAGCAGGCCACAGCTGTGGTGGCTGCCAGGTTTAAAATTGTGGAAGGCGCCGTTTCGATGGTGCAGATGGCTCTCCAGGAACTGATGGAGAAAGAGATCGTCGATCTGGATGATGATAAAAAAGCTGCCATGGTCAGCAACCTGATGGTGGTCCTCTGCGGGGATAAGGATCCGAGCCCGGTGGTGAATACCGGAACACTGCATCAATAAAATGAGCAAAAAGAAAGCATTTGTATTGAGAATTGATCCATCAAAAATGGAGGCGTTGGAAAAGTGGGCGGCAGATGAGTTCCGCAGTACAAACGGCCAGATAGAGTGGATCCTGGACCAGGCACTCCGTAAATCGGGCAGATGGAAATCCGGGTGAACTATCTGAACAGTTCCTCGTCCCTGATCAGCATCAGGATGGCTGAATGGGGAATGATCACATAGCGTTCATTGTTGAATTCAATTTCGTATCCGCTCTTCTGCAGGTAGATGGCAAGGTCCCCCTCCTTTGGCTGGAGGGGGACATATTTCACCTCATCACTCTTGTCCTTCCATGGTTCGTCCACATCCTGAATGGCGGGGATGGGGTACCCCGGCCCGACCTTCAGTACATAACCCACATGTATTTTCTCTTTTTCCTGCACCCCCGGAGGCAGGTAAAGTCCCGACTTGGTCATCTCCTGCTGGTCCTTCGGCTTGATCAGAACCCTGTCCCCCACAACAATAAACTTATTGATATCCTTTTCGTCAATCTGCAGTGTCATCTCCCGATGTTTATGTATTAAAAATCCAGGTTTTCTTTCAATGTCTGCATGCCGTTCCGGCTGACCGGAACCTTTTTACCGTCCTTCAGGATCAGGATGTAGTTGGTCTTCTCGTAAGGCTCGATCCGCTCAATGTAACTGATATTGGCAATGTAGGACCTGTGTACCCGCACAAATTGCTCCCCGTCCAGGTGATTCTCGAAATATTTCATGGTCTGCTGCTTGAGGTACCTCCCGTCATCTGTATATACCATGACATAATCATCCTGGGCTTCAAGATAATGGATATCATTTGTCGAAATTACATGGATCCTCCCGGATTTCTTGATCACCACCCGGTGTATCTTTTCATCGGTTTCCGCCAGGTGGAGCCTGATCTTTTCAATGTCGCTCCCTGCAGGACGACTCTCGATCCTGGACTCCAGCTTCCTGAGGGATTCGATAAACCGCTCCTTTGAATAGGGCTTTAAAAGATAATCCACCGCATTTTGCTCAAATGCACTGATGGCATACTTATCATAGGCCGTTGTAAAAATCACCTCCGGGTGGTGATCAAGGACCTCCAGCAATTCAAATCCATTCAGTTTCGGCATTTGTACATCCAGGAAGATGGCATCCGGTTTCAGTTCGTTGATGGCTTTCAGTCCGTCAAAGCCATTATCATATTCCCCGATAACTTCAATTCCTTCATATCCTGCCAGGTAAGCCTTGATAAGGTCTCTGGCCGGTTTCTCGTCCTCAACAATGATGGTCCTGATCACACTCATGCTCCGGTAAATTTACATGGAAAAAATAACGTGACAATAAACCTTCCGTTCTCCCGCTCCCATTTGATCCATCCCTTCCCTTCATAGGAAAGCTCCATCCGCTGCTTTACATTCTGAAGTCCTAACCCGGTCCCCCCTCCTGAAGGAACTCCAGGATCGTAATTATTGATAATTGTGGTTTTCAACATATCACCTTCCTGCTGGCAATCAAAACGGATGGTCACAGGTTCCGTGCTTTCGTATACTCCGTGCTTGATGGCATTTTCAAACAACGGTTGAAAGATCATCGTGGGGACTGGGTATTCCTCGCACACCGGAGAAATTTCAAATTCAAACTGCAGTTTGTCCCCAAACCTGATCTTTTCAATGGCCAGATAATCTTTGATCCTCACCACTTCTTCCTTCAGGGGAACAAATTGATTCTCACGGTGCTTCAGAGAATATCTGAGCAGATCAGACAGCCTGATAATCATGTCTCTTGCCTCATCGGGACTTGACAGGGTAAGAGATGAGATCGAGTTGAGCGAATTAAACAGGAAATGGGGATTGAACTGGGATTTCAGAATATTCAGTTCGGCATCCCTTACCAGGTATCTGAGACGTTCTTCCTGCTGCATCCTCTCCCGGAGTTTCTCCCCGTAAGAAGCCAGATAATAGATTAGTACAAGTACCAGGTAAACCATTCCACCGAGGATTGCCCTCCATACGATCGATCTGTTAAGGAATTCGATGTAGTCCTTTTCGTTATGAAAAACCACATTTAAGATCCCGAATGTGACCGACAGCCAGGCAGCGATCACCACCAGTCCTGCAACCACATGGGCGATCAGGGAACGGACCGGCGTATTTCGCTGGAAAGGAATGTATCTGGTAGGATACCAGGCCAGTAATCCGGCAAGACCAAACAGCAAGCTGGAGACAAGTGCTTCTGAAACCACGATGATTTCCCTGAAATCCTGGAAGTGCCAAAGCATGACTCCGTGAAGCAGGGAAATGATCAGCCACACAAACAAATAGATGATCACCGACCGCCTGCTTCCAGTAACAGGGTGCCCCATCCTAATGGTAATTAACGATGTCGCCTCCGCCGAATAGGGTGGTCCCCCGAACCACCAGGACCTGTTCAGGATCCTTCACAACGATGGTTTTGACCCTTTTGTCCGAAAAACCTCCAAAGATGGAAGTGACCTCCACCTTCACGTCCCATTCGTCCGGTACAATGAGTTTGGATCCGCCAAAGATCATGACCACATCCAGATAGTTCTTTCCAGGTGCAAGTCTCGCCTTCGTCATATCATATTTGGAACCGCCAAAAATATTGGTGATTTTGCCTCCCTTAAAACTCTGTGAATTGATCACGCGGTCGCCCCCTCCAAAGACAGCCACATCATCCAGAAAATTCTCACCGGATACTTTTTTGTGATGACCAAATACCGATCCGCGTCTTCCGGTGCTGAATATGATGATCACACCGATCAGGATGAGAATGGATGGCCAGAACAATGAGCGCCAGTAATGCGGCAGGTCAAAAAATCTGGGCAACAGGAAGAAGGAGCCAACGGCGATCAGGATCAGCCCGGTTGCCTTTCCTTCCCGCTGAGAGAGAAACACAATACCCAGAAAAATCAACAATGCTTGCCAGGTGAATAGTACATCCCTTAAACGCCAGGGAATGATGTCTGTCAGGTCCGCGATCAGAAATAATCCGATACCCATTAGAATGATCCCAAGCAACAGATGGGCACGTCCTGATTTTTTAAATTGAGGAGTCTGCTCTTCCATGATTAATAAGTTGTTTTAGCCAAAAGTATATTCCATGGCTCAATTAAGGAAGTATTAATCGGCGAACAGTCTTAATTTATCGGTAAGTATATTTCTGTCAGAACCTGTTCAGCCAGCGGTACCGGCGTGCATTTTCGCCAAATTTTGCGATAAAAGTAAATTCATGGGTCCCGAAACTGTATTTCATGATGCTGTTCAGTCCGATATCAAATGCATATCCGAAAATCAACTTATCCACGCTCACCCCTGCCATCACGATAATGGAATGCCCTGTCCTGTATGTCAGTCCGCACCAGTATAATTGATCAAAGTAAGCCTTTGCGCTGATGTCGGCCTGTAATTTTCCGTTTTCCGCAAATTTGACCAGGGCTGAAGGGGTAAGGATCAGTGTTCGGTTTGCCTGGAAATCACAGCCTCCCATCAGGTAGTAATTTCTCTCCATGACAAAATGATCATAGCCCGAGTCCCCGAATTTCAACACGGATTCAAACATATGGTCTATTGAAAATCCCGCCCACAGATCCCTTGAAGAATAATAAACACCGGCATCCGCATCCGGGATCAGCACCGATTTATGTGTGCCTGACCAGAATCCGTCATCCTGGTATTCCAGCCTGATCTTGTCATCGTCCAGCCTGTACTGGTAAGCTACCATGGACAGTCCGAATGAAAGCTGTGACTCCGCGAGTCGGATGTGATAGGCATAGGTCCCTTTTATACCTGTCCGCTCCACAGCACCATTGCGGTGGTTGAAGACATACCCTCCCAGTCCGATGTTCCCGCTGCGTGATCCCGAGCGTCGGCGCCGCCTAACGGATGCCTGCCTGGAAATATGGCTTTTCTTCAATATCCTTGTCTGAAAACTCAGTGCATAGGTACCGGGACCTTCCGGGAAACCAACCCATTGTTCCCCAGCTGTGAGATTGACTGCCGTATAACCCTCCGATCCCGCAATGGCCGGGTTGAGCAGAAAACCGTTCAGCATATACTGGCTGTACAATGGCATCTGCTGGGAAAACCCCTCTGCCACTGACACACATAGCAACAGCGCTATATAGAAAAACCTTCTCATCACTTATCTGATCACTGTCACAATTCCAACCACCCTGTCATTGCTCATGTCGTTTAGCTTGATTACATAGTGATACGAATCAACCGGGACATAGTTGTCCCGCATATTCCTCCCGTCCCATGGTTGCGAATAACCGGGCTCCGATTTCCATACGAGGGTTCCCCATTGATCGAAAATCTCCACTACCGCCTGCGGATATGCACCCAGCTCTTCAATGTTCCACACGTCATTGACCCCGTCCTCATTGGCCGTAATTGCGTTGGGGATGTTCCTGAAATAAAACTCTGAGTTGCACTCCAGAATGATGATGGTATCTCTGTTGACGCAACCGAACGCATCCTCCACCTGGACCCAGATCTCCTGCTGCGGTCCCTGGTATACTGTGATCTGCTGTGAAATGTCACCTGTGGACCACCTGTAGCTGTTCATATCCGGACCGGCATCAAGCACGAATCCCTCCATCCCGCACAATGAAGTATCAGGCCCCAGGGATACCGCCGGCAGTTCATACACCGAGAGGTAGAGGCTGTCCCACGCAGGACAACCATACGTGTCGGTCACCTCCAGCCTGATCCACCCTTCCTGGTCCGTTGTATATGACGGGCCGGTGCTTCCATCGTGCCACAGGTATGAGCCGAACTCCCCTTCAGGTGTGAGCTGGAGAATATCCCCTTCACAGATATAGGTGTCCCCGCCCAGGTCTACTTCCGGTCCGGATACAAGAACCACCGCACTCCTCAATTCCCCGACACAACCGTACTCGGAAGTTTCCCTGACCGAGATGGCATATTCGCCCGGCGAGACCGGCCAGTCCACGATAATGGAATCCCCGAAATCGCGGGTGATCACCCCTCCTTCCACCGTCCAGTCAAACGTGGAATTCTCCCAGCCCTCGACAAAGTATGCAATCCCTGTGTCGCCGGCGCAGACCACGGATACATATTCCTGTGCCCTGGCCGCAACACTCCACAGCGAAAGCAGCAACCCAAAGGATACTATGTGCTTTAGTATTCGCATTTAACTAATACACAGCCTCATCTGTAATCAATCACCACAATTGTTATTAATATTTATTTACTATATGTTCACCAAAAAGTATTCAATACACTTTAGATTCAGCGTTAATAGGTAATACACGCTGTGCCAGAAGAATCCTCAATTCAGTCCCAATGAAGCACACCTTAACCATTCCGGGCAGTTGGACCGCCCCATGGGGAGTACCCGGATAATCAGGGTACCTCAGACGTCTATATCCTTTTCTAAACACAGTTCATCGCCAATTGACAAATTGTATGATGCTGTCTGAGACAGCTATCAATTTACCTGAGATCGCTTATCTGCGGGTCAGGCTGCCAGTGCTCTGGATCACACCTGTTGTCGGGGTCGGATATACATTAATTGTATAAACCTGTCCTGCAACGGGATAGGGACCATCGTCGAAATCGTCCTCCACGGTATTCAGTGTGATGGTATAGGTATGCATCACATTATCCGTATTGACCAAAGCATCCGGTAAATCGATCGTCACAGTAGCTCCGTCCGAAGTAACCACCTGGTCATCTCCCACTGCTCCGTCAGTCCCTGATACAGTCAGAAGAGGATCATCCACTGCCACATCATAGATCACCTCGAAACCGTCATTGCCGCTCTGGCCCGCATCCGGAGCACCGGTGAGATTGATGGTGATACTACCGTCAATGGCATCACCCGAACATACGTCCAGTGTAGTTACGGCTGCATCGATCTCAGCGGATGGCAGACTCCAGAACGATATATCCATGTTCTGAACCGGACTGGCACATACGGCTGCTGCATTGAGCCGCTTTTGCACCGTTACATTACCAGCAGTCGAAGCAATATCCGGCGAGCCATCAGCCGCCCATTCAACGTCAATGCTGGTCAGGTCTGTTGTCCAGTCTATGATGTAAGGATCCCCTGGTCCGCCCGATCCGGTACCGGCAACTGAAACACTAACAGGTGCCACATCCGCTTCAATGGTCCACCTGTACTCATCTGTTGGTGCACCTGCGGCCACTGAGTAGGTAGAAGTCCCACCTTTTCTCTCTTCGACGGTCTGGGCAAAGGCGGTACCTGCGATCATGCACATCATCGCTGAAGCCAGAATGGCCTTTTTCACTAATGAATACTTCTTGGTTTTCATAACTTTTTGGTTTAAAGTGTAATTGAATAGTTTATTTGTTTGTTTTTTGGTTTTGTTGTCAGTTTTCATTTTATCTTCTTATTAATGAGTTGCTTGAGTTAATAATACCTATGGTCGGTGTTTCATATTTATTTATGGCTATGCTATTTGTGCAGTTGCATCCGGATCCTGAGGTAATGGTTACCTCCACAGTCCCCTGGGCTGCTCCTGACCAGTCAACTGTGACGGACGAATCGGTCGCTGATCCGGAGATGGTTCCGTTCGTCACCGTCCAGTTAAATGTATGAGTGCCCGGATCCACCACTGAATAAGTTTCCTGCCCGGGCGTACACACTGCTGTGGGGCCACTGATCACAGGTGGTGAGGCAACTGCAACGATGACATCGAATGAACAGATGTCCGTCAGACCCGCAGCATCTGTTGCCGTATAAGTAACAGTGGTGGTACCGACCGGGAAGAAATCCCCTGGATTGTTTGAGGATGTGAGGATTACCCCCGAACAATTGTCAGATACCGTGGGTTCAACCCAGGTAACTTCAACCCCGCAGTAACTTGTGTCAGCAACAGTATTGATATCGGCCGGACATCCTGAAATCACAGGGGATGTGTTATCCTGCAGGGTTACGCTGAAGCTGCATTGCTCAGTATTTCCGCCGCCATCGGTTGCTGTCAGGGTAATGGCCTGAACAGTTCCATGTCCCGAGATGACTGTTCCCGCAACGGGATCCTGACTTACGCTGACTGCACCGGTGGTTGTTGCCAGAGGTGTATAGTCAGGGATCATGAATTCGCAATTCTCATCCACAAACTCAACCCGGTCCGGGGGACAAAGGATGGACAGGGTAAGCGAATCGATCAGGGTAATATCAAAAGTGCACTGTGAGTTATTCCCGTTGCCATCATCCGTCGTGATTGTTATTGTCTGGATCATCCCCACGCCATTGATCACTGTTCCATCCACAGGGTTCTGTGTAAGCGTGGGCGACGGATTGCAATTATCTGAGACAACGACCAGACCAGTATAATCAGGAATGATAAAATCATCATTAATATCCACGAATTCGTTGAAGTCTGCCGGACAGGTGAGAACCGGTCCCAGGTCATCCTGAACCGTTACAGTTGCCGAGCAAATAGACTCCAGACCACATGCATCACGTACGGTCAGGTTAACTGTATTTGGTCCGAGATCGGCACAGTCAAAATTGTATGTATCGAGCCATATGGTATCGATCGCGCAATTATCACTGCTGCCATTGTCGATATCTGCAGCTGTAATGGTCGCATTTCCTCCGGCATCAAGCTGAATCGTAATATTCCGGCAGATCGCCGTCGGCGGAGTGATATCGTTGACTGTGATCGTCTGGGTGACATTGATCGAGTTGCCACAGTCGTCCCTAACCGAGTAGGTCCTTGTTATTACTTCCGGACAGGTGTTCCCATCACTCACATCGGAGACAAACGCCACAACAGGCGCGGCTGTGCAGTTGTCCGCTTCATCTGTTACCACACTTACATCCGGGGCGGGTACATCACCTGCACACTCAACATTGATCGGAGCTGGATTAGAGGCAGTGGGCGGAGTAACATCGTTGATGGTGATCGTCTGCGTAACATTGATCGAGTTGCCACAGTCGTCTGTGACACTATATGT
>DSDZ01000499.1 GCA_011048475.1 Bacteroides sp.
CTTCCTGGCCGTTCTGGTCATCGTGGCTGCGGGGGCCGGACTGGGGATGGGACTGAACGATGGGGGGGAGTTGTTCACCGGCCTGGCCGCCTATGAACACCATTACGCAAGCTGGTCCTCGGCCAACGGCCTCTCCGCCAAGCTGGATGCATTCATCATCGGATCGGCAAATCTTTTTTCCTCCTTCGGGATCCCTCAGAAATACGGGGCCGCTTTCATCGTGGTATTCATCGTTTCGTTCGCCAATACCACCCTGGACTCTGCCACCCGGATCCAGCGGATCTCCCTGCAGGAAATCTTCACGGGCAGGGATGGGACGATCCGCAGACCTTTCCACAACCGGTATATGGCCACACTCGTTGTGGTGGTGGCCGCGGCAGGAATGACTTTCTACAGGCCGGGGGGACAGGGAGCCATGGTGCTGTGGCCCCTGTTCGGTTCGCTCAACCAGCTGATGGCCGCTCTGGCCCTGGGGGTGGTCACCGTCTACATGGCGGCAAAGAAACTCCCCGTATTGTACACCCTGCTTCCCATGGCTGCCGTCCTGGTCCTGACGCTCTGGGCCATGGCCGAGAACCTGGCGGGTTATGTAAAAAGCGGGGAGATCCTGCTGGTGGTCATCTCGGCAATCATCCTGATCCTGACGGCCTGGCTTACCGGCAGCAGCGTATCAGCACTGCTGCGGAAGAGGCATTAGTGCCTGATCCTGAAATCACTGTACCCGGACGGTTCGGCCTCCTCCACCTCGATCCTTTCCACCCAGCCGTAACCTGGTCCTTTCCGGCACCACCGGATAAACTCCAGGCAATTCTTTTCATCTCCCTCCACGGCAGTGCCCACCGTTCCGTCAGGACGGTTCTCCACCCAGCCCTTCAGATGGAGCGAACGGGCCTTTTTCATGGCCGCATACCTGAAACCCACACCCTGGACACGGCCATGCACATGGATCTGGAAATGTCGCTTCATGCTGTGATTCGTTTCAATAAATATAGTCATTCGTGATGTGAACAAGTAATCCGCAAGCTTGTTAATTGCTTTGACCGGCCTGTCTCGAAAATATTGACGGGCATGATGACAAACTTTAAAGACAGACAGATATGCGAAAACACTGGATCGGACTGCTGCTCATCATGGCCTTTCCGGTTGTGCTGACCGGACAGCAGCGCTTTCATGATTTTGTTGTGGAGGACATCCGGGGAGAGGATTTCCCTCTGGCTCAGCTGAAGGGAAAAAAAGTCCTGGTGGTGAATACGGCTTCTGAATGCGGACTAACACCTCAGTTCGAGGAACTGGAAAAGCTTTACAGGGAATACGGGAGCGACCGGTTCGTGATCATCGGCTTTCCCAGCAACGATTTTGCAGGGCAGGAACCCGGGACAAACGAGGAGATCGCTGCCTTCTGCCAGAAGAATTACGGGGTAACCTTCCCCATGATGTCCAAGATCCCGGTCCGGGGGGAGGAGACCCACCCGTTGTACCGGTGGCTGACCGAGAAGTCCGGGAACGGGGTGGAAGACAGCCGGGTCAGGTGGAATTTCCAGAAATACATGATCGATGAGGAGGGACGCCTGGTTGGACATGTGGTCCCCCGGAAAAAACCGTATCACCGGGAGATCATCTCTTGGTTAGAGGAAAACTGAGCGGCACGGCCTGATCCGGGTCCGGTCAGAGCAGGACCAGCGAAAAGTGACGTTCCTCTTTCAGGTCGGTGAGAACCAGCATCAGGTCCCTCTTCAGTGCCTTCCCCTCCGGAAGGATCACCTCCTGGTTCTTATAAATACCGGCCGGTTTGCTGCGTGCCGGGTCCGCAAAACCGCTCACCACCCCCGAATCGTTGTCCGGATGGAACAAACCCTCCACCTTGCTGCCCAGGACATGCTCCTGCTTTAAACCCCAGATCCGTTCCGCTTCCCGGTTAAAGAACAGCACGAATCCCATGTTGTTGATGGTGATCACCGGGTAGGGCAGCTCGTTCAGCACATGGCGGTACTGCCGGACCTCGTTGCCGAATTTCAGCTTTTCCTGCCGGCGCTTTTCACCGGTTTCTTCCAGCTTCTTCCTCAGGTCAAGTCCGGCGAGCCTCAGCTCCTCCTCCTTGGCCACCAGCTGCTCGTGCTGCTTCCTGGAGGCCATCTCCATCTCCTTCTCCCTGGTGATCTCACTGGCCAGAAAGATCACTTTTTCCACTTCCCCGTACATGTCTTCCACCGAAAGCAGGGTGGCGCGGAACCAGAGTTCCTCCTCGTACCTGGAATGCATCTTCAGCTGACCCTGGAAGGGATCGCCGCTGACCACCCTCTCCCAGATTTCCCCGAAGCGCTCCTGATCCGCCGTGCCGAGGAAATCAAAGATCTTCATTTGAACCATTTCATTTTCTGCGTATTTGAAGATCTTGCCAAAAAGCGGGTTGCTCATCTGCAGCTTCCCGTCCGGGGTGAATATGGCCCTTGCATTGATCCGGTCTATGGCTTCCAGCTGTCCCTCGTAGTCCAGGCTCTGCTTTTTCTGTTCCGTGGAATCAAGCGCAAGGAATAGGATCTTTTCCACGCTGCCGTCATCCCGACGCATACAGGTATAGGTGGCGATGGTCCACAGGTCCTGACCGAGCCTGGTCTCATGCTTCATGTACCCCTCAAAATGCCTTCCCCCGCCGGCAAGCCTCTCCCACAGTGTATCGAACCATGCCCTGTCTTTCTCGTTGATAAACATAGAGATGTGTTTCCCTTCCACCTCACGGTTCCCGGAATATCCCATTTTTTTCAAAAACCGGGTGTTCGCGTAGATCAACCGGCCCTCCGTGTCGTAATCGGCCCGCATCAGGGTATGGTTCACGGTATTCGTGAAGCTGATGAATTTTTCAGCCTGCATGGCTGCTTCCCGCTGGGTCAGCTCCAGGGTGTCCATCTGCTGCCGGAGCTTTTCTTCCTGTCTCGCCAGCTGATCCGCCTGTTCCCGGGTTTCCCCGAGCAACTGTTCCGTACGCAGGTTGCTTTCCATCGTGCTGATGGTGGTGGCAATGTTCTCGGCCACCCTGCGGATGAACTGAAGCTTGTATTCTTCCATTCGCTTGAAGGAAGCGATCTCCATGATCCCGAAGACCTCCCCGTTCCAGACCAGCGGCTCAATCACAAGGAAATCGGGATTGGCCTTTCCCAGTCCGGAGGTGATCGTCAGATATCCGTCAGGGATCTGATCGGTCACGTATCCTTTTTTTTCAAGGGCGGCAGCTCCGATCAGCCCTTCTCCCCAGGCAATGCTCTTGTCCGGAAATTTCTTGCGCCCGTAGGCATGGCATGCGATCATCTGAAGGAATCTTTCCTCTCCCCTCCGCCTGGTCATGAAAATGGCTCCCTGATTTGCATCCAGGTATTTCACCATGGCTGAGATCACTGCGTAGGCCATGGGTTCCGGCGACATGGCATGGGTGCGCAGAAGATCCCCGAATGTGGCCAGTCCCTCCGAAACCCAGTTGCGCTGACGCTCCTCCAGCCGTCGCTTCTGTTCCATTTGCCGGTTCTTTTCCAGGGTGTCCTTCAGCCTGTTCAGTGTTTCGGCAAGGGAGCTGTCTCCATCGCCGAATTCGATGGAGGTGTTCAGATCGCCGGCGATCAGCGAACGTGTGAAGCGCCTGATCTCATCCTTCCGTTCCGATTCCCGGTGAAGCCTTAAAACCAGTTCATTCAGATGCCTGTAGCGCTGCAGGCCTGCCAGATATCCGACGATGATCCCGAAGAAGGGGAGGAGGTCCACCAGGTAGAGGAACCGGTGCCTCCGGTGCAGCGAGGCCAGTTCCCTGAAGGTAAACTCCGATTCCAGGACCTGAAGCAGCATCAGAAGGACCATCACCGCCAGAAGGCCGCCCAGTACAAGACCGGTTGCGCCGTAACGAATGATCTTCTCTTTCCTGTCCGGATATTCCATCTGATCCTGAGTGCAAACACTAAAATTAATGATAATTTCCTTGTACCCCTTCCCCGTTTTTTCAGATTATCAACAACCCCGGACAGCGCCGGTCCCCATACCTCCCAGCCACTCCGGTTCCATTCTTGATAAATATTATCTCACCATGCTCCGCGATGGATTATATTTGTCCCGAAGCGCATACAGTCGATGGAAAATCTGAGAATCCTGGTCGTGGATGACGTGTTTACCAATCGTTTTCTCCTTTCGGAGTTGATCCGCATGACGGGAAATGAGGCGGTTCTCGCCGAAAATGGCGAGAGAGCCATTGAGATCCTGAAAAACCAGCCGATCCACCTGGTTTTCATGGATATCGAAATGCCGGTAATGAACGGCGTGGAAACGACCCAGTACATCAGGAAGGAAATGGATCCGCCGCTGAACCTCATCCCCATTATCGCGCTGACAGCACACAATCCGGAACTGTTTTTCGAGGATTTTTCGGACGTGGGATTCGATGAACTGATCACAAAGCCCTATTCCATCGAGAAGATCAGGGATAAGATCCGCACCCTGGTTCCCTGAACGCTGCAGGGAAGTCGGGGGGATTTGCCGGTCTCCGTATCAGAAAACCAGCAAGGCGATTTTTGCGAGGAACCTGGCATCTGTCGGACTGAATGCATCCGGCCGGGTCGAATCCACATCCAGAACAGCCCTGGTTTCGGAACCTGGGCCGAACACGGGCAGGGCAATCTCCGAACGCGATCTGGGATCACAGGCAATGTGCCCGGGAAAGGCTGTTACATCGGGTACGATCACCGCTTCCGCCCGATTTGCCGCTGTCCAGCAGACTCCTTTCCCTTTTTCCAGCACCTGGCAGGCGACCGGCCCCTGGTAAGGACCCACGACCAGAAGGTCATCTCGTAAAAGATAGAATCCGGTCCAGTAGAAATGATCCATTTTGTGGTGGAGCACCGCACAGATGGTGGCCATCCGGGCTATGGGATCATCACATTTCTTCGTCAGCTCGCCGAGCTGGTTAATGATCCGTTCATACCTGCCTGCTTTTTTTCTTTCTTCCATGAACTGCACAAGGTTTTTCGATGCTGCAAAAATAGTGCTTTCCATTTTATGATTATCTTCGTCAACTGATTGATAAAAAAATTCACCATGCGACATTTCCTTCCGGCATTCTGTATCTGTGCTCTTCTGCCTGTTTCCCTCATGGCTCAGCAACCCGATTGGGAAGGGGGCTTTCCCGACGGCTGCACGAGCATAACCGCGGGTAAGGGGGCCACGGCTGACGGATCGGTGATCACTTCGCACACGGACGACAGTCACCGTACCCGCTCCTGGATGGACATTGTCCCGGCTGCCAGGCATTCCCGGGGCTCCACTGCCACCATGTACCGCCGCGTCGCCGACGATTCACTGAAAATGCCCGCATACAGGCACATCCCCATCGGGGAGATCCCCCAGGCAAGGCAGACCTTTCAGTATCTGAACACGGCCTATCCCTGCATGAACCAGTACCAGCTGGGGGTGGGGGAGTCTACCTTCGGGGGAAGGGACGAGTTACAGTCCGACGAGGGACTCATCGACTGTCAACGGCTCTGCCTGCTGATGGTCGAACGGTGCAAAACTGCCCGGGAAGCCATTGAGCTTGCCGGGGAACTGACCGGGGAATACGGCTGGAATGATTTCGGCGAATGCCTGACCATCGCTGACAAAAAGGAGGTATGGCACCTGGAGATCGTGGGCCCGGGCAAAGGGAAAGTGGGTTCGGTCTGGGCCGCGCAGCGGGTTCCGGACAACCACATCTCGGTCAATGCCAATGCGAGCCGGATCAGGGAGATCAACCTGGATGATCCGGACCACTTCATGGCCAGCAGGAATGTGTTCAGCGTGGCGGCCGAACAGGGCTGGTGGAAAGAGGGCGAAACCTTTGAGTTCTGCTATGTGTATGCTCCCGAAAGCCGTACCTCAATTGCCGCGAGGCGCAGGGAATGGAGGGTCTTCGACCTGCTGGCCCCGTCCCTGGACCTGGATCCCAATGCCGAGAACTATCCCTTTTCGGTAGCGCCTGATAAGAAGGTAACCCTGGAGGACCTGATCACCGTATTCTCCGATTACTACGAAGGCACTCCGTTCGATATGACAAAGAACATGACTGTCACAAACGAAGAAGGGATGGCGGTGATTTCCCCCCTGGCCAATCCGCACATGCCTTACGACATGAACAGGCTGTTTGATATCAACGGCGGATGGGACTGGCGGGGGGAGCGGACCATTGCCCGCTGGTATACAATGTATGCCACCATCATCCAGTGCAGGGACTGGCTGCCGGATGAGATCGGCGGAGTGGTGTGGTTTGCCCTGGACAATGTGGCCTCCTCCATCTATATCCCCGTTTACTGTTCGGTCACCGATCTGCCAGGGTCATATAAGACCCCGGGACGTCCGAACGGCTTTACCCGCGAATCTGCCTGGTGGGCGTTTAACCGTCTCGGCACACTCACCGCCCAGCGGTGGGGTGAGATGCGCCATGATGTGAACGGGGTCTGGGATGTATGGCAAATGGAATTGCTGGAAGCGCAGGAACCCTTCGAGGAGAAAGTCCTGGAACAATACAGGGCGGGGAAGAGGGAAGAATCCGTCCGGACCCTGACGGAATACACCCTTCAGTGGGGAGATAAAGTGGTCAGCAAGGCATGGGAGCTGGGTGACATGCTGTGGACAAAGTATGACGAAAAATTCTGATTGATGAACCAGACGAAAAACCGGCGGGGCTTCGCCAGCGATAACAATGCCGGCGTTCATCCTGCCATCATGAAGGCAATGGCCTCGGTCAACCACGGTCACGTGATCGCCTACGGGGATGATCCTTATACACTGAAGGCCGTCGGGCGCATGAAAGCCTTGTTCGGCAAGGATGTCGCGGTGTATTTTGTTTTTATCGGAACTGCCGCCAACGTGCTGGGCCTTTCGGCGGTGACACAACCCTATCATGCGGTCGTCTGTGCGGATACGGCACATATCCACGTGGATGAGTGCGGAGCACCTGAAAAATTCACCGGATGCAAGCTCCTTACCGTGGAAACCCCGGACGGGAAGCTGAATGTGGACCTCATTAAAAAACACATGCACGGATTCGGTTTTGAGCACCACGTGCAGCCAAAGGTCATCTCCATCACCCAGTCCACGGAGCTGGGAACCATCTACACTCCGGAGGAGATCAGGCAGATCACTTCCTTTGCCCACCGGCGCGGGATGATGGTTCACATGGACGGGGCCCGATTAAGCAATGCAGCCGTTGCCCTGGACTGCACCTTCCACGAAATGACGGGCGGGGCAGGGGTGGATGTGCTCTCATTCGGGGGCACGAAAAACGGGATGATGTACGGCGAGGCAGTGGTCTTTTTCGACACAAAGCTGTGCGGGGATTTCAAATACAGGAGAAAACAGGGGATGCAGCTTGCTTCCAAGATGCGTTTCATCGCAGCACAGTTCGATGCCTTCCTGGAGAATGATCTCTGGAAGACGAACGCGGCGCACGCCAACATGATGGCACAAAAGCTGCATGAGGCAGTGCGTGACATCCCGAAAGTGACCGTTACACGGAAGGTGGAGGCCAATGCCGTCTTTGCACGGATCCCGAAAGAGGTGATCGGCCGGCTCCAGGAAGCGTATTTCTTCTATGTGTGGGATGAGGATACATCCGAGGTGCGCTGGATGTGTTCCTTTGATACCACGGAAGAGGATATCAGCGGTTTCGCTTCCAAACTCAGATCGCTGGTCCGGCAGGATTCATGAGGTCCGGGGGATCAGCAGGGAACTGTCACCGTAACTGAGGAAGCGGTACCCGCCGGTGAGGGCTTCGGTGTATACCCGCTTCCAGTCATCTCCGAGCAGGGCGGCAATGAGCAGGAGCAGCGTGCTGCCCGGGAGATGAAAATTGGTCACCAGTCCCCCGATGGTCCTGAAACCGTAGCCGGGGACGATCATCAGGCGGGTGGAGAAGCGGAGCACCTCCGTGTGGTCCCTCCTGCAGAAATTCAGAACAGCATCCAGGCTTTCCTTCAGTGGAACATCCCCCGGCAGCCATTCATTTTCCCACTGTTCCACCACCGCCAGGTCCTCCCGGACAGATGTGCCGCGGATCAGCTTCACTCCCAGCCAGTAAACGGATTCCAGGCTTCTGGTTGTAGTGGTGCCGATGGCGATGACCGGGCGGGAGTACCGCATCCAGGATTCAATGAAGGAGGTTTCCACGATCACGTTCTCCGCGTGCATGCGATGTTCCCTGGCATTCTTTTCTTTTACGGGGACGAAGGTATCCGCTCCCACGTGCAGGGTGAGGTTTTCCGTCCGGATCCCTTTTGCCGTCAGCTCTGCCATCATCCGGTCCGTGAAATGTAGTCCCGCCGTAGGAGCTGCCACCGATCCGTTTTCCGTTCCGTAAACGGTCTGGTAACGTTCCCGGTCGACTGCTTCGGCCTCTCTTTTCAGGTAAGGGGGGACCGGCGTGTGGCCGGCCGACTCGATGATCTCGCTGAAGGTGATGGTCGGGTCCCCCCAGCTGAAGCGGACCAGGGCATCATTATCGGACCTGGAAACCAGATATGCTTCCAGGGAAACGCTTTCACTGCCCACGGTTACATGCATCACGACGGGCCCTTCTTTCCATTTTTTGATGTTCCCCACCAGGCACCTCCACGTGCAGCCGGAGACCGACCGGAACGATTGCTGATAATCGGCCGGGTCGGCAGGCTCCAGGCAGAAGATCTCGATCCTGGCCCCGGTCGGTTTGCGGAACATGAGCCGTGCCCTGATCACCCGTGTATTGTTCATTACCACCAGTGCCTCCTGGGGAAGGAGAACGGGCAGGTCGGAGAAAAGGTGGTGGCTGATCTCCCCCTGGTTGCAGTACAGCAGCCTGGATTGGTCACGGTCGGGCAGGGGGTACCTGGCGATCCGCTCACCGGGCAGGGTGTAGGTATAGGATGCGGTGTCCAGAAA
>DSDZ01000502.1 GCA_011048475.1 Bacteroides sp.
ATTATCTTCCAGTTCTCTCAAATGCGCATATTGCTGATGTTTCAGGATGTAACTTGCATGTCCCAAACCCTGTACAAGCGGCGTTATTTCTATATTCCGCTTCCTGGCGTACCGGGTGAGGGCGGCCATCTCCTCGATACTGATGGCCTGGGGTGCTCCAACCAGCGGCTGGCGCCTGTACCTCAGCTTATCCTCAAATTCGAATACAACGGCATTGATCTTATATCTGGCCAGCCGGTCGATGCTTTCATAATAGGTATTCATGTTGTCCAGATGGTGTTTCACATCGATCTGGACTGCCCGGTAGGACATTTCGGGATAATCTGTGATCCTGCAGGCAGGCACCGGCGCACAGGCAGCCCGACTGTCTTCCAGCAACTGCTCCAGGGTCTGGCAACCATAGAAAAGGCCCGCCTGATCCCTGGCTTCGACCGAAGCGCTTCCTCCCTGCACCGTGAGAATATAACCTTCAACAGATTCCGGAATATTCGATGCAGTGCTGAGCTTCAGGGTCAGCGCTCCGTCTTCTTCGAACGCACCATATGGCAGTGGATTCAGAAAAGCTCCCATCACCGGCCGGGTTACCCCCTCCCCCGCCACAACAGTTCTCAGTTGTTCCGGGGATAGTCCCCCCCCGGGAAGAATTTCAACCTTCCGGGGTGTGGGCAGTACCCGGAAGGGTCCCGGCAATTGGGAACCACCGGCAGTGTCAGCTTCAAAGGCCTGTAATTTTCCTGTCAACGCCAGACACAAAAGGATCAATACGCTTGTCTTTATTTTCATCACCATCATTTTGGATAAAAATTGCCTCTACGGAAAACCAGCCCGATCAAACTCAACTATTCTTTACCGGTCTCGGTATTAAGTCTGTCAGCTCTTCTATTCTGACCACCCGCTTCTCTTCAATGGATTTTCTGGCAGCAATTCCGACGAGTATGGACATAGCTCCATCCCTTGTCCCTGCAGCATGGTGCAGCGGATCGGGCATATCCGGATCTCTGAAAATCCTGTCCTGCAACCGCTTATCGCCACCACCATGACCAGCCCTGGTTTTGTTTACCTTGTATACCTTGTAATCGTGCCAGTTTTTCATGACCACAATATCATGCTGATCTTCCAATGCTTCCGGTAATGACTGTTCCATTTCTGCAGCGTGTAACCCGGACTGCCTGATGGTGCCCTGCGACAACCACGGAATGTCCAGCCACGATTCCAGCCGGCCGTTCATGCCGTTAAATGCAATCCTCCAACCTTCATAGGGAGCGTAAGTGGCCAGGGAATAACTCACCTGCACATTGTTGGCATATTTGATCTGAACAGCCATCTTGTCATAAATATCGATCTCATGCCGCCACAGACAATTATCGCGTATGTATCCGTCATACTGCTCGTTTTTCACATACAGGTCCATCATCCGCTGATCCTTTGTTATGTCCCAGTAGAACTTGCACTTATCGGTATAGGCACAATTGCGGCAATTAACTCCCCTGAAAGGATTGTTGCTCCCGTAATGCTCCAAAGATCCGTAGGCGTGAACCTCTTCGGGTTCAGAGTTCAGTAACCAGTTGAGCAGGTCAAAGTGATGGGTGGCCTTATGAACAAGAAGCGTTCCGCCCATCTCCCTTAAACCATGCCACCTGCGGAAGTAGGATGCCCCATGGTAGGTATTCAGGTACCAGTGGAAATCCACGGAGGTAATCTTCCCGACCTCGTTAGCTGTGAGAAGTTCCTTGATCCTGGTGGGAAGCGTCCCATACCGGTAGTTGAATCCCACAATCACTTTTTTCCCCGTCCGCCTCTCGGCATTAAGGATCTCCTGACACTTTACTTCATCGGTTGTGAGGGGCTTCTCCGTCAACACATCCACTCCGTATTCCAGTCCTTTTATGATGAACTGGTGATGCGTGGAATCCACGGTTGTCACGATCAGAAGGTCTGGCCTGGTGGCCATCATCATCTCATCGAAGTTGACAAACGTCGGACAATTGATCCCGATATACTGCAACGCATATGACAGTCTGCCGGGATTGATATCTGACAACCCTACGAATTCGATCACATCTCCGTATTCCTGATGCAATTTCTTTCCCCAGAATGTAACCCCCCTGATCCCGGTTCCGACAAGGGCGATCCTCCGTTTATTCCTTTTTCTGGTTAAAGCCATTGCAGGGTGTGAAAGAACAGATCCGGCCATGGCTAAACCGGTGGTTGCTATAAATTCTCTTCTTCTCATACAATAGCGTATTGGTGGTTGATATTATTTTCTCCCTGCAAGCAATCCTGCTGAATCGGGATCCAGAAAGATCCAGCATGCATCATGCAGCTGCACTACAGAAGAGGGAACCATATTTGTAACAGGACCTTGCACAACTGCCTTGACGGCTTTTGCCTTCCGTGCATCTGGTACACTGCACACAATCGCCTTTGCTTTCATGATCTGCTTAACAGACATACTGATGGCTTGTGCAGGCACCTCTTCCAGGGTGTTGAACCAACCTTCATTCAGCTGTTGCCTGCGGCAGTCCTCATCCAGGTCCACCACGATGTATGGATCTTCAATCTCGAAATCGGCCGGAGGGTCATTGAAAGCAATGTGTGCATTCTCTCCGATTCCGACAAATGCCACATCAATTTCGTGTTTTGAGATGATCCTGTTTAACCGGTCACACTCCTTCTTCGGATTTCTCCCGCCGTCGATGTAGTTGAACTCCTTTACAGGTACCCGGTCCACAAAACGCTTCTTTAGGTACCTCCTGAAAGAAGCGGGATGATCCATTCCCGGACCGATATATTCATCCAGATGAAAAGCTGTTACCCTGGTCCAGTCAATTACCTGATTAACAAGCTCTTCCAGCATTTCAAACTGGGAAGCCCCTGTGGCCAGGATAATATGAGATTCTCCTTTCTTTCCGATCGCCTTGCGAATAAAAGAGGCACCTTTTTCGGCTGCCGCTCTGCCCAGTTCTTTTTTTGTGTCAGAGATCTTAACATTCATAACCATTGTGTTTATGTTTTAAAAAAAATCCATCAGTGCGAAATAAGAAGTGATTAGACTGAAAATCACCAGGGCTCCAAGTCCCGTATTCAACATCCATCCGGCTGTCTGGCCTTTCATTAATATTTTTCTGTTGATTAGTATCAGTACCGGGATCACAACAGCGGGAAGGATCAACGCCTGAAAAGCCTGTGCAAAGACCATCAGCAGGGGAGGTGATGTTTTGATGAACTGCATAACGAATCCGAACAGGATCCCGACCAGACCCAGGATACGGTACATGGGAGACTGAATACTGCGGGGACGGCCTGTGTAATCACTGATCAGCCAGGGTGCAATCAGAATAATGGGGAAGATCGTGGACAATCCTGCTCCCACAATTCCCAGAATCAGAATAAATGCGGCGAACCTACCCCCGATCGGCCTGAACAGGCTGATCATTTCCAGGGTCGTATTCAGTTCCAATCCAATGACCTTAAGCGTACCTGCTGCCACAGCCATAATAATGAAACTGAGAAAGAACATGGTTGAAGCAGATACCAGGGCATCCTTCTTCTCCGCATGCAGGTTGTTGATATTCCATCCTTTCTCCACCACCACCGTACTTCGCATGATGAATACCGCTGCCGAACAGGTGGTCCCCGCAATGGCCGCCACCAGACGGAAAGATCCTTCTTTTTCAGGTATGCTGGGAACCAGTCCGCGGACAATTTCCCCAAAATCGGGTCTTACCATGAAAAATACAGTGATGAAAGACAAACCCATCAGAATGACAAAAAACATCAGGATCTTTTCGAAAGACTGGTACTTTCCAACCCATAACAGGGCATACAGCATGATGGCCAGCACCAGGGTGATCCAGGCTGTCGAGGGTCCCGGTTTTCCCGTAATCATACTGATCCCCTCCTGGATCAGCTCGGATACAATGCCGAAAATCCCGATCAGTGCAAGAATTTCCCCGATGATCAGTGCGATCATAATATAGATGGCCAGCACCTTACCGATTTTGAAATTCCCCTTGATGTTGTGCAATGCAGTATGTCCGGTTACCAGGGTTGTTTTCCCGTAGGCTACCATCAGGACATAGGTAAAGATACAGCTCAGGGCCAGCGCCCAGGTGAGCATCATTCCGTGTTCGGCACCCACTTTCGCCATGGTGGTTACGCTTCCCGTTCCGATATTGTAACCGATCAGGAACAAGCCCGGACCAATGGCACTCAGGGCAACGATCAGCTTCTTCCGTGGATATTTATGCCTCTTTTTCAACGTAAAGGATCAATCAGACTTTTTGTAAACCTGCTCTCCCGCAACGTAGGTCTCACGAATCACCATCTCTTCATCTACAAACTCAAAAATGATCAGGTCAGCCCGTCTCCCCGGCAAAAGTTCTCCCGTTCCGAGTCCCATCAGACGTCCCGGATTCCTGCTGGCCATATGTACAACACTTTTCAGGCTGCATCCCGTGTATTGCATCATCTGCATCACACACCGCTTCATGGGGGAAGCTGCTCCTGCCAGTACATCCTCGGCAGGATACTTCGCCACATGGGGGGTAAGCAATATCTTCCGTTCTCCCCTGATATATTCACCCGGAGGCAGACCGGCCAGATCCAGTGCATCTGAAACCAAAATCGTTTTTTCATCTCCCTTGACGCTGTAAAATGTCCGGACCTCATCCCTCGTCAGGTGATATCCGTCAGCAATGATACTGATGCTCAGTGAATCATTCGAAAGTTGTGGCCACAGTGGATTATGATGCCTGTTTATCTCGTTGGCACATCCGTTACCCAGGTGGGTTGACAACCGGGCACCCGCTTCAACCGCACGATGTACAACCTCCGGGCCGGCATTGTGATGTCCCAGCGACACAAGAATCCCGGCTACAGCAGCTTTCTGTATAAACGTGATGTTTTCTTCAAATTCCGGAGCTACCGTGACCAGCAGAATTTTATTTCCTGACAGGGCCTGATAGTTCCTGAATTCATCCCAGTTTGCCGGTCGGATATATTTTTCCAGATGAGCTCCTCGAAATCCTTGTACCGGAGAAATATAAGGGCCTTCCAGGTGAAATCCCGGAATCGACCTGGCGATCCGTGGATCCTCAATATACTTACTCAGCCTGCTGAAGCATGCCTGAAGAATCTCATCGCTGCTTGTGATGACTGTTGGAAGGTACTGCGTCACACCGGTTTCCCACAAAGCACGTGTTACTGTTATCATATCCTCCAGTGTGAGTGTGGTATCCGTAAAATCTACGCCTTTATAACCGTTGATCTGCAGGTCTATGAGCCCCGGTGATATGTACAAGCCATGTGTTGTGGTGTTGTCCCTAATGGGCTCCACCCGGGTGATAATGCCCCCCTCGTTGACAGATACTGAAACCGGGACTCCATCCGAATAACGGATTCCATGAATCAAATACGCTCCTTCATCAGGCCCGGCGGAGCATCCGCCAATGATTAGGGATAAAACTGCTGTGATGAAATAGTTTTTCATGTTGCGCAACTGTTAGACGATCTTTTTTCTGTCAGCGTCCCAGGTAACTTCCCGTCCTTCCAGATAGGATTTCTGCGCCATCTGAATGGCCACTCCTTCTTCAAAGGAACGCTCAATATTGGCGGCCGGCACTCCTCCATTCCTGATGCAATCGAGCCACTCGGCCAGATGGAGATGGGTAACATCCACCCTTATGCCATCGATGAACGTATGGGTTAGTCCCCTCGATGCATAATATTGCTCTGTTGCCGAACTGACCGCATCAACTCCTTCCGAGGACGGATCCAGGTTGATCATGGGGACGTTGGGATCTATGACCCCCCTTTCGATCAGGTCTTTATACCGTGCTGATCCGGCATCGACCGACAAGGTGAGTGAAGCACCCAGTTCCATTGTAGCATCCCGGCCCATGATCTTTCTGCTTCGCTGGTAGCTGCTGGCGAGATTGCCACTGTAGGTAAGGGAAAGACCTTGATCCGGATACTGGTAAGCCACCTGCAGCAGGTCGGGTATCTCTCTGTTGTCTTTCCAGAAATAGATCCCGCCTGAAGCGAAGGCTTTTCCCGGGATTCCGATGCGCAGAAGCTGGTTCACAGCATCAAACTCGTGGGAGAACAGTTGTCCCAGCAAACCGGTCCCGTAGTTAAACCACTTGGTCCAGTTATAATATCTGTCAATGCTGAACGGCACATACGGCGTCGGCCCGAGCCACTGTTTCCAGTCGATGGTCCCGGGGCTTCCGGGAAGGGGATTCCCGTTCCCGTCCAGATGGCGGATCCAGGCTCCGCTTGCAGAATTCCGGTTGGAGGTGGTCTCCACAAGCGAAATACTTCCCAGCAATCCCCTGTTGATGATCTCTCCGGCCTGTTGAAAAACCCTGTTCTTCGTGATCTGATGTCCCTGCTGATAAATTCTGTCACTTCCCCTCACCGTGTCATAAACCTGGTACAGTTCCTCTTCTGTCCGTGAGATGCATTTTTCACAGTAAACGTGCTTACCGGCCTGAATGGCATCGATGGTCATCCGGGCGTGCCAGTGATCCGGAGTAGCGATAACAACGGCGTCTATTTTTTTATCATCCAACATCTCCCTGTAATCTGCCACTCTTTTTACCGGAAGATCGGGCTGTTTTCCTCCTCCCGGGCGCAGATCGTGTTGCACCGTTTCCATTCCCAGTTTCGCCCGGAGATCAAACACTTCGCATATGGCAGTAACGGCAACGTTCAGGTTTGCCTGTTCCATCCAGTTTTCAAGGGACTTTCCTTTCTTTTTGCGGGTATCATCCGGATGCATATATCCCAGACCGTTTGCCAGTGCAATGGCTCTGGATCCGAAACCAATGATCCCCACCCTGATGAGATCCTTTGCATTTCCGCTTCCGGTCGCCCTTGCGGAAGCCGGGATCTGATCAAGTCCCAACTCCTTTACCAGGGCACCGGCCTTTTCCTTCCTGGCACCCCAGTCCCCGATTACAGCAGCAGAAAAAGCAGCCAGCACCGGAACGCCTGCCAGGGATTTTAATACCCTCCGCCGTGTGACCACATTATTTTTCTTTATTGCACCGGTCTTTCTATTTTCCTCTTTTTCTTTATAATCCATTTAAGAAACCTCCATTACGGTTGCTTTCTTCCTGCTGAACAAACTGTCCATGCCCAGAAACCGGCCGGATGGAAATACAGCCAGCAAAACAAGGCATATGGCCTCAATGAGTGTTCTGTTGACGATCAGGTTGTTCCCGTCCGCCGTTACAGAATATACAAGTCCAGTCAACGGCGGACTGTTCAGGTAATAGAGCAATAAAAGAAATGCCCCCGACAGGGATACTACCCTTGTGAAAAGACCGAGGACCAATCCTGCCCCGATGGCGGTGAGTCCCCATGAATTCAACAGATCCACCGCGTGAAGGATTCCGTCATCTGACAGGATCCATTCTGAAAATCCGGATAAGATCCATTTGGATTCCCGGAGAAAATTTGCAGATGTCCACCCGGGGTCCGTAATTTTAACAATTCCCTCGTAGAGCAGATGCCATCCGACGGCAAACCGAAGCATTGCGAGCACCAACATTTCAGCTCCGGAATACCCCCCATTTCTGAATCTCATCAAATTCCTCATGGTTGTTACAGCTCCAGTTGTAAGGCTGCCAGGATGAACGGACCAACCCCTTTTGGATCGTTCTTTACCCTTTTTTCTGTTGTATAATATTCATAGCTCCCGTTCCTGTAATTTCTATCCCCTCCCAGTCCGCACCCACCAACGATATTGATCATGGAAAGCCATCCGTCTTCATCTTTATAGATGAGTGTCTCGGTCAGACTTTGAAATGCTTCTTCGGCAACCTTCAGATAGTCAGCATCAAGGTATCCCCACCTGGTTCCTTTGGCAAAAGCATAAATGAACATGGCCGAACCGCTTCCCTCGAGATAGTTACCGGAACGGCCACCCTGGTCCAGCACCTGGTACCACAATCCGGTATCGGGATCTCTGACCTCCAGCAACGCACTTGCAGTCCGTTGCAGTATGGCAACTACTGCATCCCGGTCAGGATGCTCTTCCGGCAGGTAATCCAGCACATCCACAAGTGCCATCATGTACCAACCCATGGCGCGGCTCCAGAAATGCTTCGATTGTCCGGTAGCGGGATTGCACCAGACCTGTTCACGCGATTCATCCCAGGCATGATACAGCAAGCCGGTCTCACTGTCCAGTGTCCTGTCGTAACACAGGATGACCTGCTGCGTCACAACGTCGAACCATTGAGGTTCATTAAACTCTGCCGCATATCTTGCCAGAAACGGGGATCCCACATATATCCCATCCAGCCACATCTGCCACGGATATTTCTGTTTATGCCAGAATCCTCCGGCTTTTGTTCTGGGATGGCTTTCCATCTGCTCAACGAACAGTGAAATAGCTTTTTTGTATTTTTCTTCACCTGTTCTTTCGTACAGCGTGAACAGATTTTTGGCCGGATTGATATTGTCAATATTGTAATCCCTAATCCGATAGGTCCGGATACTGCCATCCTCCCTCACAAACCGGTCCATCCAGTCCTGCATATATTTCCCGTACTTCTCATCCAAAGGATTCAGCTGATCGATCGCCATTCCCAGCAGTCCAATGTCATATTGCCAGACATCCTGGGAGGCTGTATAGGTATGAAGGCTGTCATGCCGGGCCATCACCGACTCCGCCATTTGCACAGACCACCTGGATTTCTGGGAAGGCTGTTCTCCGTTCTTGCCGATTGAACATGCCAGTAAAAATAATGCCGCCAGAAGTGCAACAATACGTTGAATCATCTTTCCTTGATTACAGCACCATCCTATGGCAATGTCAGGAAGAGTTCATATCCAAGCGACTTTTCTCCACTGTATATAAATATTTTATACAATGTATTGGGAG
>DSDZ01000495.1 GCA_011048475.1 Bacteroides sp.
ATCCTGGAAGGTGCTCCCGAAGATCTGGGGATCAGGCATGTCTTTGAGGAGCTGTTTGAAGATTCCGCGATCACTTTTGATCCCTCCGGACGCAGGTTTATCCCGCAACTGGCAAACAGGGGCACCGTGGGACTGCAAGGGGAAAGCAGCGATGCGATGCACTGGACCCGGATCGCCCTTGAACGTATGGGTTTCAGGATTTCGGAGGATCCCGCAGGGACCACCATCCTGGTATCGGGCAGGGAAGGGGACCATCGCTGGAGGCTGGTGGCGGAGCAGGAGGAGGAAACTTTTCCGGATATCTACTCGCTGGCACGGTACTTGATTCAGGCAAAATAATTCAGTAATTTAACCCGGCTAAAAAACCTGCACAGATGAAAGTTAAAAGAATCATTGCCTATACCCTTGCCGTGATCGTACTGCTTTTCTCCGCGGTGGCGATCCTGGGCATATGGGAGATCATTGATATTGAGGATCTGATCATCCGCATGTTCAAATCACTCATGGTCATCCTCGCCGCAGCGGCTGTGATCGTGCTGATCTTTTCCATCCTCGACCGTCCGGAACGGCACGAGCGAAGGAACGAAGAGGAAGTCAGCTGAGGAGCCTGGCGATCTTTTCTGCGCCGGTCCTGTTGGAGTATTCTGAAAGGACCTTCATCCGGGTCCGGATCTCGGTTTCCGTGAAAGGGACATCCATCAGTTCGTTCAGCCTTTCCAAGGTATTCCGGTCCCCGTCAACCAGGTGGCACAACTGATCCAGTCCCGTCCCTTCCACCATCTGGCGGTTGACAAGGCAATGCCTGCCTGCATGCAGGGCATGCAGCAGTTTCAGCTTCATTCCGGTGGACTGGGAGGTGAAGAGGAGGTTTACATGGGCGTTTTGCAGGAGGTCGTCCATCCGTTCTTCGGAAGGACAAGCGATCATGGTAATATTGGGATATTTTCCGACCATGCGCCTGAGCCTTTCCGGGGGATCTTTCCCTGCCACGATCACCGGGATCCGGGTGCGGGATAGAACCTTTTCAGTCAGACGTGTGAAAATTGCCGAGTTTTCAGGCACGCTCAGATTGCCGTGAAAAAGAACATAATCACCGGTGCCGGAAAGGGAGGTCACTTCACTGAACCTGTGAAACGGGGGAATGAAAAGCGCATCATGATATTTCCCGTTGAAATATGCGGTCTCATGCCTGGCAATGCACAACAGATGATCCGCGCGCTCCAGGACGCTTTCATAACGGAGCAGCTTGCCCGATTCGCTCCTGAGGAAGATTTTTCTGAAAAGATTCGTTTCACTCCGCGCAAGCAACCGGTAGTACTGGTGCTCGATGTTGTGGGTCCGCACAAACACCTTTTTACCGGCTCCGGCGCAGAGGTTCAGCAGGGAGGTGGAATGCAATCCTTCAAAAAGCACCGGAAAAGAATCCCGGAGGAGGTTAACTGGCATGGATTTTGATGTTCTTGTGGAGACGATGTAGGGTGTTTGCCCGAGAAAATATCTCAACCCGGACCTTCGCGGGTAATAATGGACCCTCATGCAGACCTCTTCGAGTTCTTTGGCAGGCTTTCGGCCATATGTGTAACAATGGAGGATCACCTGGATCCCAGCCTCTTTCAGGGCCCGGATTTTATAGAACACATCGATCACGCCACCGTAATCGGGGGGATAGGGCACGTCGAAAGAAATAATATGAAGATATCTTTGAGGCATATTAAACCTTCGCTGGCTTCTCCGGTCTAAATGTTAAAGATAAATGAAATAATATTAACATTTTTTAGTACTTTTTTTTGATGGTCCGCGCAACAAATCGAAAGATTGCCGCGTTAAATAGTTAAAGAAAGTTTTTTGATTATCAGATAGATAATTTCGTTCTTTTCTCTACATTTCTTTTCATAGATTTAGTTTTAGGGTTAGTTTAGTTTTAAGATCCCCCGGCGCCAGTCGGGGGATCTTTTTTTATCTTTGCACCTCAACGTCCATTGCATATGCAACGAATCGGTCAGATCATACAAACACTTGCTGCGGAAGCCGTCCGGGATCTCTGGGGAGTGATCCCCCCTGTGGATAAGATCCAGATCCAGAAGACCCGCAGGGAGTTCACCGGCGATTTTACGGTGGTTGTTTTCCCGTTGCTTGGCATCTCCAAGCGACCGCCCGAACAAACGGGCAACCAGATGGGCATGCACATGGTGGAGCATTCAGAAATGCTCGAAAGCTTTGAGGTGATCAAGGGTTTCCTGAACCTCACCGTGTCCATGACCTACTGGAAACAGCAGCTGGACGGGGACATGCGTTCGCCCCGCTTTGGCTTCCTGGATGCTTCACAGGGATCTGCCCGCGTGATGGTTGAATTTTCCTCACCCAATACGAACAAACCCCTGCACCTGGGTCATATCCGAAATAACCTGCTTGGCTCCTCCCTAGCGAGGATCATGGAAGCAGCTGGCAGGCAGGTCAGGAAAGTGAACCTGGTCAACGACCGCGGGATCCATATCTGTAAATCCATGCTGGCCTGGCAGAAATGGGGCAGGGGTGAAACTCCGGCTTCCTCGGGAATGAAAGGAGACCACCTGGTGGGGAAATACTATGTGATGTATGACCAGGCCTACAAGCGGGAGGTGGAGTCACTCGTTGAAGGGGGAATGACCAGGAAAGAAGCGGAAGCAGGAGCCCCCATCCTGGAGGAGGCAAGGGAGATGCTCAGGAAATGGGAGGATGAAGACCCGGAGGTCAGGACCCTTTGGGAAACCATGAACAGCTGGGTGTACAAGGGGTTTGAAGAGACCTACAGGCGGCTGGGTATCACGTTCGACACCATCTACTATGAGTCCGAAACCTTCAGGTTCGGAAAGGAGATCGTACTGAAGGGACTTGCCGACGGCATCCTTTACAGAGAACCGGATGGTTCCGTTTGGGCGGATCTGACCGCAGAGGGTCTGGATCGTAAACTGCTGCTCCGGTCGGACGGGACATCCGTCTATATGACCCAGGACGTGGGCACTGCCCACCAAAGATACGGGGAATACGGATTTGACCTGCACATCTACGTTGTGGGAAATGAGCAGGACTATCATTTCAAGGTCCTTGTCCTCGTACTGAAGAAACTGGGATTTGAATGGGCTGACCGGCTGTACCACCTGTCCTACGGCATGGTGGAGCTGCCGGAAGGCAAAATGAAGTCCAGGGAAGGCACCGTGGTGGATGCGGATGACCTGATGGATGAAATGGAAACAACCGCGCGGGCAATGTCTGAAGAACTTGGCAAACTGGAAGATTACAGCCCGGAGGAACGGGACAGGATTTGCAGGCAGGTGGGAATGGGAGCACTGAAATATTTCATACTGAAGGTCGATCCAAAAAAGAACATGACCTTCAACCCAGTGGAGTCCATCGATTTCAACGGAAACACGGGTCCGTTCATCCAGTACACCTATGCCCGCATCCAGAGTGTGCTGAGAAAGGGCAACGGCACTGCCATGAAGGTGGGACGAGGGGAACTGAATGAGAAAGAGATCCAGCTGGTCAGGATGATCCATGACTACCCGGACATCATCACCGAAGCAGCAGATGCGCTCAATCCGTCCCTGGTCGCCAATTTCCTGTATGACCTGTCCAAAGAGTTCAATCAATTCTATCATGATTTCAGCATCCTGGGCGCCGATACGCCGGACCAGGTCTCCAAAAGGCTCCTGCTGGTTAAGGTGGTGGGCCAGGTCATTGAATCGGGGATGGGATTGCTGGGAATCGAGGTCCCGCAGAGAATGTAAGGTACAAGGCATGATCAGAGTTTTATTCCTTTCAATTTTCCTGGCAGTGCTCTCTGCAGGGGCGTTCCCGCAGAAAAGCAGGGTGATTTCCGTGTTTCAGCTGATTGAGGCGGAAAAATACGATGATGCCAGGGATGCCATCGAACAGGCAGTGTGGCATGAGAAGACTTCCAGGTGGCACAGAACCTATTATGCGAAGGGATTGCTCTGTCAGAAGGCTTTCGAAGCGGGATTCGAAAAGGAGGATAAGGAGAAGACAGGGCTTTATCCTGACCAGCTTTTTGTGGCGTATGACGCATATGAAAAAGCGCTTGAACTGGACAACAGGAACCGGCTCCGGTCCTCCATTGCCAACCAGTACTACCAGCTTGCCAATGATTTCCAGAAACTGGGGGAAAGACTTTACCGGAAAAAAGAATACGGGAAAGCCCTGGATGCATTTGAACATGCCCTGCTGGTCAGTAAGAGTCCGCTGATCTCAGCTGAAACAGATACCAGCCTGGTCTACAATGCTGCACTTGCAGCATACGAGGACAGGAACTGGGGAAAGGCGATCAGCTATCTGACGGGACTCAATGAAGATGGTTACGCTCCCGGTACCGCCCTGCTCCTGTATCGCATCTACCTTGAAAAAGAGGATTCCCTGATGGCGGGTGAGGTGCTTTCCGAAGCGGTGGTCCGTTACGAATATGACCAGGACATCGTGCTTGAGCAGGTGGACTTCCTGGTTGAGCGTCAAAAAATGGGGGAGGCCGTCCGTTTGCTGGATAGCGCGATGGTCAGAAAACCTGAGAATGTGGTCTTTCCGTGGACATCCGGACTTGTGTACCAGAAAATGGGGGAATACGGAGAAGCCATCCGGCTTCTTAGGGAAGCAGCCGGCAGGGATCCCTCCAATCCGATGATCTATTACCACCTGGGATTGTGTTATTATAACATCGGTGTGGCAATCAATGAAGAGGCCCGGCATATCATGAATAACGCCAGATACCAGTCAGAGAGGGAGCGGGCGCGGGAACAGTTCGCCCAGGCGGTGGAATGGCTTGAAAAGGCCCATAAAATGGATCCCGGACACAGGCCCACCATCGAAAAGCTTTACCAGCTGTATCTTCACCTCCAGATGACCGGGAAGCAGAAATCCATGGAACGGCTCCTGGAGTGATCAGAATTTGAAGAGCAGGGACAAACCCACAAATTCCTTGAACTGTGCTTTCGGTGACTTTTTCTCGCTTCCGTCCGGAAGTAGAACGGGCTGATCGTTCTCATCATAGACCGGGAAGCGGACATCATCGTCATAGATCAGGTGCAGGTTTAGCCTGACCGTGAAAAACCAGCTGATCTTCTGATCCAGGATCATCTCCCATTCCACATCGATGTTCTGCGGTTTATTCAGGTAATTCGAGAAGAGCCTGACGGAATTGGAGATGGTCATGTCTTCGATGGGACTGATCCTGTTTTTTACAAGGAGCTGGGTTCCCATCTCCTGCTTCGCCCTTCTCCCTTCTGGGATCCCGTGTTTGGTCTGATCGATCTGTCCCGTATCCAGCACGAACGTGTTCTTGTAGGAGAGCGGGGCCAGGTTGATGGATGTGTGCTTGAATGGTTTGTAATCCACGCCGAGACCCACGGTGAGGGAGGCCGGATTCAGGAACTTCGACACCACAACAGAGTCGTTCGGGTAGTTGTATCCCCTGGCGATCTGGTTTTTCATGTAAAAAACGGCGCTCACATCGAATTTTCCCCGGACGTTCTTATTCAGCTGGGAGCTGAGTTCCATCTGGTCCGTATTTTTTCGCAGTCCGTGTTCCTGGGTAATGACCGTCCCGTACTTCAGCCTGGCTTCATTGATCCATTGTGTTTTTGCATCGCGGTTTGTATGCGTGGCCGTCCCGGTGATATCGAGCATGCTTGAAAGGGAATTTTCGCCGCCCTTGGACCAGTTCGAAAGATAGGTCTGGTTGAATGCGAATGCACTGGCCACCTCATATTCCCAGGAGATGGGATGTGGCTTCAGGACTTCCATCTTTTCCAGAGACCTGTCCGGTTCCCTGATCTCCACCGGGATATATTGCGGCTGTTCGAAGGTCAGCCTGTTCACATCGATGGCATCTTCCAGCAGCAGGCTGATCTCGTTACTCCCCGGATTCCCAATCCAGAGCGTAATGGAGTCATTCTTGTCGTTCTTCACCCAGAAGCGGTAAAAATCCTCTTTTCCCGATGTGAGCCAGAAATGGGTTCTGTCCCCGAACATATCGGAAATGATCAGTTTTGTGGAGTCCCTTTGTTCCGTGAAATGAAACAGTGACTCTACGGCAAGCTGAAGCGAGTCAAGATGTCCTTCTCCCCCGACAAAGCGAAAAGGGGAAGAGGGATCGGCCACCCAGAGCGAGATGGTATCGGTGAAGACGATGGATTTTCGGTCACCGCTCACATGCGCCGATCTCCTGTGCTGATCATCGTCCAGCCCCGGGATGATCCGGTTCGCTGAGAAGCGGTACAGGGGGATCCCCAGTGCAGAAAGCGCGGCGGTGTCAATGCGGATCACATGCACCGAATCCATCAGTCCGTACTGCGTGAGGATGGAATCGGGAAGTTGGACGGGATCGGATATGGTGTCGCCAAAGAGCAGACCCGAAAAATCAACCGGACGGGCTGGTTCAACGCTCTTTTTCAAAAATAGATCGGTACTCCATCCCACCGAGTCGATGATGAATGTGGAATCGTTCAACCACCGGAGTTCCAGGGAGTCCCTGACCAGAAAATCTCTTAGCGACACTTCAACGGAACCGAAATCGAATTCCGCAATGCGTCGCTCCACACTGTCATACGGTTCCACGGCATGATGGACCAGACGCTCCAGGTCGTTTCTCAGCAGGGGTTCTCCTTTTCTCCAGGCATCATCATTCTCAGTGAATTGCTTCACGAATTCCCTGGCCTTTTCCGGGGGATATGCATCCCCGGGCCGGGTCTGCCCGAATGTCTTCAGGGCGGCCACCAGTGCCACCATGCAAATAATCGTGATTCTCATGAAAGTAGTAACGGAATGTCAGTACCGGATATTTTTCCTGGCTGCTTTCAGGGTGTTGCTCAAAAGGGCCACCCGTGTCATCGGTCCCACTCCTCCCGGAACGGGCGTGATAAAGGAGCATTTTGGGGCAACTTCGTCGAAAAGGACATCCCCCATGAGCCTGAATCCGGACTTAGTTTCTGAAGAGGGGACCCTCGTGGTGCCCACATCAATGACCACGGCCCCTTCTTTGACCATGTGGGCCTTCACAAAGCCGGGAGAACCAAGTGCGGCTACGAGAATATCGGCGGTGGCGCAGAGTTCCTCCAGATCCCGTGTCCGGCTGTGGGCCACGGTGACCGTTGCATTGACGGATTTCTGCGACATCAGGATGCTCAGCGGCCTGCCCACGATATTGCTTCTGCCGACAATGACGCAGTGTTTTCCTTCCGTTTCGATCCGGTACCTTTTGATCAACTCCACAATGCCGTAAGGAGTGGCCGAGACGAATGAAGGAAGACCGATCACGGTCCGTCCTACATTCACCGGATGAAATCCGTCCACATCCTTCGATGGGTCGATGCTTTCAATGACCGTCTGCTCATTGATGTGGTCCGGCAGGGGAAGCTGCACGATAAACCCATCCAGCTCCGGGTCCCGGTTCAGTTCATCGATCTTCTCAAACAGTGTATCTTGCGCAACATCGTCTTCGAACCGGATGAGGGAGGAGCGGAATCCCACCTCCCCGCAGTCCTTGATCTTATAGGCCACATAGGTCTCGCTTCCCCCGTCGTGTCCCACCAGGACCGCAGCCAGGTGGGGCCTGCGCAGTCCGGTTGTCACAATCGATTCCACCTCTGCCCCGATCTCTTCCTTGATCTTCCTGGCAGTCTCTTTGCCGTCAATGATCTGCATAACAGAAAAATTTATGTTACCTCCCCTGCACGCGCTGGCCCATCGCCCTGGCCATGGCTTTCCCTTTTCCGGAGGTCATCATTTTCATCATTTTGCGGGTCTCGCCGAATTGTTTGACGAGCCTGTTCACTTCCGGCACGGTAGTGCCGCTTCCATCTGCAATCCTTTTTCTCCTGCTGCCGTTCAGCAGGGAGGGATCGGCCCGTTCGTCGGGTGTCATGGAGTTGATGATCGCTTCGATCCCCCTGAAGGCATCATCATCCATGTCCAGGTCCTTCAGGGCTTTGCCGGCCCCCGGGATCATGGCGGCAAGGTCCTTGACGTTGCCCATTTTCTTGATCTGCTGGATCTGAGACATAAAATCGTTGAAATCAAACTCGTTCCTGGCGATTTTTTTCTGCAGTTTCCTGGCCTCTTCCTGGTCATACTGCTCCTGTGCCTTTTCCACCAGCGAGACGATGTCACCCATGCCCAGGATCCGGTCGGCCATGCGTTTGGGATGAAAAACATCCATCGCATCCAGTTTCTCACCGGTCCCCACAAATTTGATGGGCTTGTTGACCACACTCCTTATCGAAAGGGCCGCACCTCCCCGGGTATCCCCGTCGAGCTTTGTAAGGACCACCCCGTCGTAATCGAGCCTTTCGTTAAATTCCCTGGCGGTGTTCACCGCATCCTGACCGGTCATGGAATCCACCACAAACAGGATCTCATGTGGGGTAACCGCCTCCTTAATGGCGGCGATCTCCTTCATCATCTCTTCATCAATGGCCAGTCGGCCCGCCGTATCGATAACCACCGTGTTGAATCCTTTCATCCGGGCCTCCCTGACCGCCGCTTTCGCAATCTTCACCGGATGCATGTTCCCTTCTTCCGTGTACACGGGAACCTCTACCTGTTCCCCGATGACTTTCAGCTGTTCGATGGCGGCAGGCCTGTACACGTCACCTGCCACCAGCAACGGGTTTTTGCCTTTCTTCTTTTTCAGGAAGGAAGCCAGCTTTCCTGCAAATGTGGTTTTCCCGGAACCCTGCAGTCCGGCGATCAGCACCACGGTGGGATTCCCCTTCAGGTTCATCTCCACGTGCTCGCCACCCATGAGGGAAGCCAGGCGGTCGTGCACGATCTTCACCATCATTTCACCCGGTTTGATCGCCGTGAGGATCTTCTGGCCAAGCGCTTCATCCTTCACC
>DSDZ01000249.1 GCA_011048475.1 Bacteroides sp.
CCCTGAGAGATCCCACCGTATTCCCGATCCTGGCAATGTTATTCCCGGATATATAGGTTTCGGGGATATCGATCACTTCGTTCTTGATGGTGGTCAGCATGCCGGTGATCTCGTATCTGAACATGCCTTCCATATCCCGGAAGGAGAGATTGAATTCAAATCCCCGGTTCTGGATATTACCCAGGTTGACCTTGGGTTGTCCCAAACGTGCAAATATCATGGAAACGGACCTGTCCACGATCAGGTTATCGGTATTCTTGATGTAGTATTCGGCCGTGGCCGACAGGCGGTTTCGGAAAAGGCTCACATCCATACCTACGTTGGTCATGGCGGAGGATTCCCAACGGATCAGTTCGTTACCAAAGCCGTACAGGACGTTCAATGCAGGCTGAACGCTCTGGGATACACCAAGCACAGGCGAGAAATCGGTGAACTTGCTGAGTAAAGACTCGTAGGCGAAATTCCCGATGTCTGAATTTCCGGTCTTCCCGTAACCCACCCTCAGTTTCAGCATGTCGATGGCTTCCACATCGGGCAGCAGGTCTTCATTCAGCTTCCAGGCTGCCGAGGCTGAAGGAAACAATCCATACCGGTTACCCGGTCCGAAACGGGAATTCCCGTCCCGTCGCACGCTGGCGGTCAGCAGGTATTTCCCGCTGTAATCATAGATGATCCTTCCCAGCAGGGACTCCCAGCGCACCGGGGTAATATATCCCGTGACAACCGGGGCATCGGTGGCCATGTGCAGGACATTCAGGTTCTCGTACGCGAAATTCTGGGCACGCACATTGGAACTGTAAATATCCAGCCTCCTGACATGATGCACACCGGTCAGCGTAAACCGGTGGTTCCCGAATGCTTTGGAAAATGTCAGCTGGTTTTCCAGGGACAGGTTCATGCTTTCAGAAAAGTTCTCATCCAGCGTGGCCAGCTGCCTGTCCCTCACCCCCGATTCGAAGGAGGGTGCCCAGTTCCTGGTATGGTTGAAGTTCCCGATCACCGAAGGGGTGATCTTATAAGCGATCCAGTCAAAGGGCTTGATCTCCAGGTAAGCGCTTCCCAGGAACGAGTTGTAATTGGTCCTGAGATCGTCCAGGTCTGCGGCCACCCTGGGATTCGGCTTGTCGTTTCCTCCGGTATTGTTAAAATAGGTGGATTCGCCGGCGGGATAGTTCACAGCTTCCTGCGGGCCGTCATACCCCCCCTTGTTGTTTTCATTGAATACCTTCATCAGCGGGGAAGCGATCAGGGGTGAGGACCATGCCCCTCCCTGCCAGGAACCGGCTGAATAAACGATATTCCGTGATAATGAAAAGGTTTCTCCCACCTTGATGTACTTTCCGATCCTGAAATCGGAATTTGCCCTTAAATTGTACCTGGTTGCAGCTGTGCTGCGGAGGATCCCTTCCTCATCCAGGATGTTGGCGGAGACAGAGTAATTGCTCGCTTCGCCGCCACCGGACACGCTCAGGTAGTAACTCTGGGTCTGAGCCCTCTGGAGCATCTCCTGCTGCCAGTCGGTTCCCTCTTCCCAACCTTCGCCATAATAGTACTGGCGAAATTCATCGGTGTAGGCAACAGGCGGTTCAATACCGTTGTCATCATAAATCTCGTTGTAGAAATCCACATACTGATCCGCATTCATCAGTTCGAACAATTCAGGTGCGAGATTCATGCTTCCGTAGGTGGAGAAATTGACCCTCGGTTTTCCTTCTTTTCCTCGCTTGGTGGTGACAATGACCACGCCGTTGGCACCGTCGGCCCCGTAAATGGCCGCCGCAGAAGCGTCTTTCAGCACCTGGAAGGATTCAATGTCGTTCGGGTTGATATCGTTGATGCCGGCCCCCACCACGCCGTCAACCACGTAGAGCGGATCGGGGGACTGGTTGATGGAGCCGATACCCCTTACGCGGATGGTAACCCCTGCACCGGGGCTTCCGCTCTGGGTGACCATCACCCCCGATGCGCGACCCTGCAGCGCACGGCTCAGATTTGCGGAAGGTGTTTTGGCGAGCTCTTCGGCTGTGACCACGGCCACCGAACCTGTCAGGTCCTCTTTTTTTACCGTCCCATAGCCGATGACCACCACCTCTTCCAGGGCCAGCACATCTTCTTCCAGGATCACGTCAATGCGCGTCTGGCTTCCCACGGGGATTTCCTGTGGATGGAATCCCACGTATGAAAAAACGAGCACGGTTTCCGGGTCACTGACCGTCAGTTGATAGTTCCCTTCCAGGTCGGTAATGGTTCCGGAGGTCGTGCCCTTTGCGACGACGTTCACACCCGGAATCCCTTCTCCGGTTGCCGCATCGGTAACCGAACCCGTGACAGGCTGCTGGGCCAGCAATCCCTGCATGGTCAAGAATAACAGACCTGCGGTGAAGAACGGGAACCATGCCGGTTTTCTTTTTGGATTTTTCATATGATTTTGTTTTTTGGATAAGTATCCTTATATCCGGAACATTTGGATCATTCAAAAAAAGGGACACACCAGGTATCCCTTTTTCTGAATGCGTGAGAGGATAAAACTACTTGATTACCTTGAATCCTGAAGGAACACCTTCAAGCTTCACAATGTACACGCCATCGGATACCTCGCTCATATCCACCTGGCGGTTTACATTCCGGACGGATTTTACGAGTGCGCCCGTGATGCTGTAGATTTTAACATCGGTGACCTCGACCCCCCTGATATTAAGGAAGTCATTGTACATAAAGACTTTGATGCTGTTGAGGGTGCGCTCTTCAACTCCGACGACCTGAATCACTTCATCAGAAAGGGTCAGGTGACCGCTGTAGAAGTTGGAGGCATAGCCATTGTTCTTGTCGGACGACCAGAAGTATTCAACCTTGTTGTCGTCTTCAGTCCCTCCGACAGTCGAATTGGATTTCACATCAAATGCCATTGTCTCACCGATCTGAATGGGAACATAGGTGCCCTCCAGGTCAGCAGGATCTTCCGGGTAAGCCAGTGCCCCGTCGAAGGACATCACCATGACGGCCCGGATCGTCCCGGCATCGTCCACATTCCAGAAATGTGTGGCTGAAGCCAGGGCCAGCAGTCCGTTGTTATTCTCACCCCACTTGCCTGTTGTATAGGTTTTCCAGGCCAGTTTTTCCTTGCCCAGACCGGTGGAAGCCTGGTACTGGGTCACGGAACCATCCGCGAACATGGCTTTTCCTCCCCCCAGCTCCGTATAACGTGCATAGGCCATATTCTGATAGATCAGCTGCAATTCCGCAGCACTGTCTGATGCCGCCTCGAAGGTCATCTCATGCCTGACCGGGGACGTGGGCTGCGCCATGATCTCAAAGGTACGGGAGCCGGCATCCGCCTGGCCGTTCACGTCCCAGTATTTGAGCATCACGTAAAGGTTGGCGCCATCGTGCACCGCTTTCCATGCCGCGCCGAATGTGGGATCGGCCTCTCCCAGGTCGAACAAATCGCCGGCAACGCCGTTGGAGGTCAGGTGGGCCACGGCCATCGAATCGCCGAGGATTTCCCAGGTCTGGTCAAAGGTCTCCGCATCTGTGAGCTGATCGTAGCTCCATCCATCGGGTGCCTGCTTGACTGACACCTGGGGATTGTCGTAGGGATTGTCCGCATACCCGGTCACACCCTCATAATCGGGTTCATTCTCCCATGCGACCCAGGAAATGCCTGCAAATGCCTGCTCTCCGGGTTCAACAGGAGGTGCTGCCAATACCAGGTGCCCGCTGTAATAATTGGAAGCGTACCCGTTGTTCTTGTCAGCCGACCAGAAATATTCGACCTTGTTGTCGTTCTCGGTTCCTCCGACGGTCGAATTGGACTTCACATCAAAGGCGATGGTATCACCGACCTCAACAGGAATGTAGTCCCCGTCCAGATCGGCCGGATCGGCCGGGTAGGCCAGTGCGCCGTCAAATGTCATCACCATGATGGCCCTGATGGTCCCGTTTCCGTCCACATTCCAGAAATGCGTGGCTGAGGCCAGGGCCAGAAGCCCGTTGTTATTCTCACCCCACTTCCCTGTGGTATAGGTTTTCCAGGCCAGTTTTTCCTTGCCCAGACCGGTGGAAGCCTGGTACTGGGTCACGGAACCATCTGCGAACATGGCTTTTCCTCCCCCAAGTTCCGTAAAACGCGCGTATGCCATGTTCTCATAGGTTGTTTTCAGCTCCGCAGCGCTGTCGGCAGCAGCCAGGAATGTGGGCTCATGCCTGACCGGAGAGGTCGGCTGCGCCATGATCTCAAAGGTACGGGAACCGGCATCCGCCTGGCCGTTCAAATCCCAGTACTTGAGCATCACGTAGAGATTGGCCCCATCGTGCACCGCCTTCCATGCCGCCCCGAAAGTGGGATTGGCCTCTCCCAGGTCGAACAGGTCACCTGCAACCCCGTTGGAGGTCAGGTTGGCTACTGCCATGGAATCGCCCAGAAGGCTCCATGCAAGATCAAAGGTGGTGGCGTCAACGATCAGACTCGGCGAGATTCCTGCGGGTGCCTGCGGAACGATGACAACAGGATTGTCATACGGATTTTCAGCGTACCCGGTCACTCCTTCATAATCCGGCTCGTTTTCCCACGCTACCCAGGATATTCCTGCCATGGATTGTCCGAGCAGTCCGGCAGCAGGCAATAACAGGATTAAAAGCGTAGCAATTCTTTTCATAGTCGTGATTTTAAGTTAGATTTAATGAATAGTTTTCGTGACAAACATATTCATATTCAGGTGTACCCAGGTCCGGTATTTTATTAAATAGGTATGTTATTTTTTTTGCCCGGCCAGGCCTGTGCAGCCAGACCCCTCTGAATTCAGCCAGGTCGTTGATATGCCAGTTGTCCGGACACCTGGAGAATCTGGCTTCAGATTCCTTCTGCTCTATTCGCGCGGTTCCTTCAGGGTGGTGGTGATTTTATAACGGCCGGAGCCGGTTTCCGCCACCACCCCTTCTTCCGTCGTCCGGTAGCTGAGACCGGATTGGATCAGGCCGGTGCCATTGATGAAGATCTGCTCCGGTTGTCCCGTGATGTGCAGGGAGGCCGTGGTATTGGCCGGGATCTCCGCTTCCATGGTGAGCTGGTCCCCGTCCTTTTTCCATCCGGATGAAATGGTACCGTACATGCTTTCATGACTGGCTTTCGCCCATGTGAGCCCTCCTCCCGGCCTGGGATGGATGATCACATGTTTGTAACCGGGCTGGTCCGGATCAATGCCGATCCCGGCCACCACCTGGTAGAGCCAGTTCCCGATGGCCCCGTAGGCATAATGGTTGAATGAGTTCATGCCCGGGTCCTGGAAGGTGGAATCGGGTTTCTGGCCGTCCCACCGCTCCCAGATGGTGGTGGCCCCCATGGTGACCGGGTAGAGCCACGACGGGTACTCCTTCCTGTTCAGCAGCAGATAGGCCAGCTCGTTCATACCATATCCGGTAAGTGTCAGTGAGATCAATGGAGTGCCCAGGAAACCCGTTGTGATGTGCCCGAACTGTTGTACATTGTTGCCGAGATGACGGGCAGCCAGCTGTTCGGTCCGCTCGTCCAGCAAATCAAAGGCAAGCGCCAGGGTATAGGCGGTCTGGGTGTGAGAGACCAGGCGGCCGTTGGGGGTCACGAACTCATCCCTGAAAGCGTGCTTTACCTGTTCGGAAAGTTCTTTGTAATGAGCAGCCTCGTCATTCCTGCCCAGGATGGCCGCCACATCCGATACAATGCCCGAGGAATAGGCAAAGTAGGCCGTAGCAAGCAGGTCGGTCAGGGTGTAGGCACCCATGTAGGCGGGACTGCTGTCGTCGAAGGAGAGCCAGTCCCCGAAATGGAAATCCCCGTCCCAGACCAGGTCCTCCCCTGCATGCTCCTCCATGTACCCGATCCATTTCTTCATGCTATCAAACTGGTCCTCCAGAACCGATGTGTCGGCATAGTTCATATAGACCACCCAGGGGATCACCACCCCTGCATCGGCCCATCCGGTGGCTCCCCCGCCACCCAGCACATCCGGGATCACGTTGTGGATCATGCCTTCTGACGTCTGGTCAGCCGCCATATCCCTCAGCCATTTTTTATAAAAGGTGGCCGCATGCATGTTAAAACATGCGGTGGGGGCGAACACCTGGGCATCACCCGTCCATCCCAGTCTCTCATCCCGCTGGGGACAGTCGGTGGGCACATCCAGGAAATTCCCTTTCAGTCCCCATACAATATTGTGCTGCAGCTGGTTGATCAGGGAATCAGAGCAGCTGAAGGTGCCTGCCCGTCCCATGTCCGAATGGATCACCATTCCCCTGACGGCATCCTGCTGAAGCACCCCGGGGTATCCCGATACCATTACGTACCTGAATCCCTGGAAAGTGAAATGGGGTTCAAATACTTCCGTACCGGCTCCTTTCATCACATACCTGTTGGTCGCTTCGGCCGACCGGAGGTTGTCATAGTACATCTTCCCTTCCCTGTCCAGCACTTCCGCGTGCCTGAGGGTGATCGTATCTCCCCTGTTCCCGCGGGCTGTGATCCGCACCCATCCCACCATGTTCTGTCCCATGTCCACCAGCCATTGTTTGTCTCCGACCTTCCGGATGGATAGCGGTACTAGTTCATTCACGATCTTCACCGGGGGCCCCTCGGGCGCTATCAGCTTTTCCAGGGGGATCTCCATGATCTCAACCCCTTCCCAGTCCCGGTCATCATAACCCGGTGTGCTCCATCCAACCAGCTCCCGGGTGGCATCGTAGGTTTCCCCGTTGTAGATGTCCGATTTACGGATCGGACCTGTGCCGGATTTCCAGCTGTCATCGGTCCCGATGACCACCTCCGATCCATCGCCATACCACACATGCAACCGGGCGATGGCAGCCAGGCGGGACCCGTACACATTCCGGTTGCCCGACCAGGCCAGGTTACCCCGGTACCACCCGTCACCCAGCATGATCCCCATGGCATTGTCGCTTGCATTCAGGAGTCCGGTCACATCGTAGGTCTGGTACTGGACCCGGTGGTGGTAGGTGGTCCATCCCGGAGTGAATTCCTGGTCCCCCACCCGTTTGCCGTTGATCTCCGCCCGGTAGAGCCCGTGGCTGCTGATGTACAGCCTGGCTTTGCTGATACCCGGCCTGAGATTGAACTCCTTTCTGAGGAAGGGGGACGGATTGGAAAGATTGGTTTTTTCCTCCAGCAGCGGCGAGATCCAGTCAGCATTCCACAGGTCGCTGTCCAGGATCCCCATCTCCCATGAGGCGACATTGCTCCATCCGGAGCGCTGGCCATGATTATCCTGGATGCGTACTTGCCAGTATACGCGCTGGAAGGATTGGAGCGGGTCTCCTTCATAGGGGACATGGATGCTCCGGGAAGAGCGTACCCGGCCGGTCTCCCAGACCAGGTTCCTTCCTCTTTCCAGGTCGCGCTCGCTGAGTGCCGCCCTGATCTCGTAGCTCTCCTGCATGGTGTTCATGCGGTCCGACAGGATGACCCAGCTCAGCATGGGCCGGGTATTGTCAATTCCAAGGGGACCGGACTTATAATCTGTCTTCAGCGAGGTGACCTGCAATCCGGCCCCTGCCAGCAGGGCCGGGAACAACAGCAAGATGGATGCGGAAAGGATGTGCCTGGTTTTCATGGATAAGTATTTTGGTTTGTTCGATAATCAGTTGGTTGATGCGGCTGCGAATGGGTTGATGCGGCTGCGAATTGGTCCATTGTCCTCTAAAGATAACTGAATCCTGTCATTATCCCTGAATCAGTAATGATTATTGGCGGCCCAGCCGGAAAATATCCGATTCTGTCCTGCTGGCCTCCATTTCATCCAGCAATTCCTGTACCTTTTCAGGATGTTCATGCGAGACATCCTTCGTTTCAGCGGGATCTTCCCCCAGGTCATACAATTCAACGGTGCCCGGCGGTTCGCTGATCACCTGGTTTCTCACCAGCTTCCAGTTGCCTTTCCGGACGGCCTGTTTGCCACCCTGCTCCATGAATTCCCAGTAAAGCGATTCATGCCGGGGCTGTTCTTGTCCCCGCAGGACCGGAAGGAATGATATACCATCCATCCGGGGGGGCACAGGGATCCCGGCAATGTCGCAGGCAGTGGGGAGGAAATCCCAGAATGCGCTGAGATGGTCATTCCGGGTACCGGCTTTGATCCGGCCCTCCCAGGCAACGAGCATGGGAACCCGGATCCCTCCTTCGTAGAGGTCCCTTTTTCCTCCCCTGAACGGACCGTTGGAGTTGAAATATTCTGTAAATTCCCTGTCAGGCATGGGACCGTTATCACTGGTAAAAAACAGCACTGTCCGTTCGGCAAGACCCACCTCATCCAGCAGCTGCATGATCCTTCCAACATCGCTGTCCAGCCGCGATATCATGGCCGCATACCCCTTCTGTTCCCGGGGCCAGTCCCGGTCCGCATAAATGCCGAAGTCAGGCACCTCCTGCCTTTCCCCCAACGGCGCCTCCCCGTTTTCATGGGGAATGGTATAGGGAAGATAAAGGAAGAAGAGCGAATCCCTGTGCTCCCGGATAAACTTCAGTGCCTCCCGGGTGAACAGGTCATGGGAATATGCATTCTTCACCGTGGAATAACTACCCAATCCCTTGTGCCAGAGCGAGGTATCCAGGTACTGAACCTCGTTGTCAAGGTACTCCCTTTCCCCGTTCCTGAGCAGGTATTCAGGATAATAGTTATGGGCAAGCACCTGGTCCAGGTAACCGTAATAGGAATCAAATCCCTGCTTCAGGGGATC
>DSDZ01000397.1 GCA_011048475.1 Bacteroides sp.
CTACGGTGACATGGTGCATATCGCTCCACGTACCTACTCGAAGAGATCGGGAAGACTTTCTACCGCCTATTTCTATGTGGAAAAAGCAGCACAGTGAGAAGGGATCCGCAAAGGACCCGGGTCCCCATATCCTGCTCCTCACCGGGAGGGTGCAGGGCGGAAAGACAACAATTGCGGGGGAGCTGGTGGGGACCCTCACCCGAAAAGGGCTCCGCGTGGCCGGATTCCTGTGCGAAGGCACCATCAGGGACGGGGAAAGGGATTCCTTCATGCTGAGGGAGCTGTCCACTGATATTGTGATGCCGCTGGCCACGGCGGACTTCCGGGAGGGCTGGACCAGGTACAGGCGGTTTTATTTCAATCCTGCCACCATGGAGCAGGCAGAAAACATGGTACTGGCAAGCCTTGAGGAGCGGCCCGCCCTGATCGTGATCGACGAAGCGGGACCGATGGAACTGGAGGGCCTGGGCTGGTACGGTCTGCTGGAGGAGCTGTCCCGCATGAAATCGATCCCCCAGCTCTGGGTGACCAGGGACGGGGTGGTTGAACAGGTACGGGAGAAATGGGGAATTCCCGAAGAAATCGTTTTCCGTGCCGGTTTCCGGATGGACCGCCGGGCCAGGGAACAACTGGCCGGATCACTGGTTGAACATTTAATGAAACGAATTGCAGCAGAATGACTACCTATAGTGAAAAAGAAACAGCATCCGGATCCATGCGCGCTGTCAGGCAGCATGGTCACGGAGGAAAACTGGTGATGGAAACGGTTCCCGTCCCCGTGCCGGGACCCGGTGAGGTGCTGATCAGAATGCATGCATCCCCCATCAACTTTTCGGACCTTTCCATGATCCGCGGGGAACCGCCCGCATCGCGCTATCCTTTTACCCCCGGACTGGAAGGGAGCGGGACCGTGGTGAAGGCGGGCAGGGGTTTCTTTCCGGCCCTGAGAAAAGGGAAACGGGTCGCCTGCACCCCCGTCCCGGGAACAGACGGCACCTGGGCGGAGTACATGGTCACCGGGGCCCTGCGATGCACCCCCCTGCCCGGACAGGTCTCTTCCGAACAGGGTTCCATGATGCTTGTCAATCCCATGACTGCATTTGCATTCATGGAGATGGCAAAAAAGGGAAAACACAAGGCCATCGTGAACAATGCTGCCGCCAGTGCACTGGGAAAGATGCTGATCAGGCTCTCCGTCAAATACGGGATCCCGCTCATCAGCATTGTCAGGAGGGAGGAGCAGGCGGAGGAATTAAGGCGGATGGGAGCCCAGTATGTACTGAACAGCAGTGATCCCGGTTTCCGGGAAGAATTGCACAGGTTTTCCCGCGAGCTTGGTGCCACGCTCGTGCTTGATGCGATTGCCGGTCAGCAGACCTCCCTGCTGCTGGAAGCCGCCCCGCGGGGTTCGACACTGGTCGTCTACGGAAGGCTATCCGGGGAGAAGATCAGGATCGAACCGGGACAACTGATCAGGGAAGGTAAAGAGCTGTCGGGTTTTTTCCTGGGCAGCTGGCTGCATTCCAGAGGCCTTATTTCCAGGATGAGGTCCGTGAACCGGATCGGACGAATGCTGTCCGGTCCCCTTGCCTCTCCCGTCAACAGGACGATGCCCCTGGAACAGGCGGAGGAGGCCATCCAATTTTACAGGGACCATATGTCCGCCGGAAAGGTCCTGCTGATCCCATGATCGGCATGGACACCCCGTCATCCTTCACATGAAAATACCTGACCAAATATGCAACAAATGAAAAACAGAAGACCCTGGCCGCTGCTCTCGGTACTCGCCTTGCTCCTTGCATGCTCCCTCCCCGGTCATGGCCGGCGGCGGGACCCGGGCGCTGCCAGACTGCCCAACATCGTCCTGATCTGCGTGGAGGAGCTGGGTTATTCGGAGGTGGAGCCTTATGGTGCGCTGGGCGTGAAAACACCGTACATCAACCAGCTGGACCGCATGGGAGTGCGGTTCCAGGACGCACACAGTACCGCATCCATCGGTTCACTTTCCCGGTATTCCATGCTGACGGGCTCACACGCTTTCAGGAGCGCTGGCTCCTCTGCCCTTCCCGGCATGCTGAAAAAGGCGGGATACACCACGGCAGTTATCGGGTCATGGCACGCAGGAGCGGTCGGCGGATCCGATGATCCGAACGATGAATCCAGGTTCAGCACCCCGGAGAAAGGATTCGATGTGGCCATCTCCTGCGACGGAGCAGAGGTGCTGACTGAAAAGGCAGATGCATTCGTTCAAAAGTACAGGAAGAAACCCTTCTTCCTCTATTTTTCATGCTGTGAACCGGGTATTGCAGGGCATGGGGATCCCGGCGCTGGGGAAATCGGTGCTGGGAATTCCGGTGTTGGGCGGAGCGGCCGCACCGGATCCCGGATTGATGCCATCGAGAGGATGGACTGGTGCACCGGTCAGCTGCTCCGGTCGCTAAAAAAACGCAGGCTGCTGAGGAAGACGCTCATTATTATCACTTCGACCGGCGGACCAGGAATGGATGAGGCATGGCCGGACCGGTCCGGGGAGCAGCCGGATGCACTCCGGCCTGCCGGTCCCTTCCGGGGCGGCAGATCCAGTAATTACGAGGGAGGCACAAGGATTCCCACCATCGTCTGCTGGCCGGGAACGGTCCGGCCCGGCATCAGTGACGCGCTGGTCAGCCAGGTGGACCTGTATGCATCCCTGGCGGAACTGACCGGACAGGAACTGGAGCCTGGTGAGGCCCCGGACAGCCATCCGCTGCTGAATACCTGGCTGGGCAAGAAAGCATCCGGGAGACAGTACCTGATCGGGGAAGGGAACTCGCTGTCCCTCAGGAAGGGTGACTGGAAATACATTGCACAGGGACCGGATGCGGAACCCGGCCGGCAGGATCAACAGCTGTTTCACCTGGCATCGGATGTGGGAGAAAACAACGATCTCAGCAATGTGCATCCTGAAAGAACAGCAGCCATGGCCACTCTTCTGAGGGAAATGACCGAAGAAGCAGGTACCCGTCACCGGGAGGCGGTGGTGGCAGGCGCTCCTTTCCTGTGGGAGAATGCCAGTGTCTATTTTTTACTGACCGACCGGTTCCTGAACGGGGATCCCTCCAATGATGTGAACTTTGACCGCACGGAAGAGACGGCCGTCATGCGGGGATTTGAGGGAGGCGATTTCAGGGGGGTCATCGGGAAACTGGAGGAAGGATACTTTGACAGCCTGGGGGTCACCGCCCTCTGGCTGACCCCCTATTTCGAGCAGGTGCACGGTTCCACGGATGAGGGGACCGGCGTAACATATGGCTATCACGGATACTGGACCCGCGACTGGACCCGGATGGATCCCAATTACGGAACCGAAGCCGAGCTGGAGGAACTTATCCGGAAGGCCCATGAAAGGGGGATCCGGATCCTGATGGACGTGGTGATCAACCACACCGGACCGGTCACGGAAAAGGACCCCGTCTGGCCCGGAGAATGGGTCCGCACCGGTCCCCCCTGCCGGTTCAACAGCTATGAAACCACGGTCTCCTGCACCCTGGTGGAAAATCTTCCGGACATCCGGACCGGGTCAGACCATCCGGTGGAGCTGCCGGCGCACCTGATCCTCAAATGGGAGCAGGAAGGAAGGCTCGGGGAGGAACTGGCAGAACTGGAAGCTTTCTTTGAAAGGACCGGCTTTCCCAGGGCGCCCAGGTTTTTCATCATCAAATGGCTCACCGACCTGGTCCGCCGTTACGGAATCGACGGATACAGGCTGGATACGGCCAAGCATGTGGAGGAATCCGTGTGGAGCGAGCTGGGTGAGGAGGCACGTGCGGCATTCGATGAATGGAAACGGGAACATCCGGGCCTGGTGCTGGATGACAATGGATTCTTTATGGTGGGGGAAGTGTACGGGTACGGGATCTCATCGGGCAGTGACTTTGATTTCGGGGACCGGCAGGTGGATTATTTTTCCCACGGCATGCAGGGCCTGATCAATTTTGAATTCAAGCACAGCTGCAACCAGCCCTTTGAGGAGCTCTTTTCCTCCTACTCGTTGATGCTGGAGGGTGACCTGGAAGGAAAGAGCGTGCTGAACTACATCGCTTCCCATGACGACGGCGGTCCTTTCGACAGGGAAAGGACCAGACCCATGGAAGCCGGAATCAAACTCCTGCTCTGTCCCGGATCATCGCAGATCTATTACGGGGACGAGAGCAGCCGGATGCTCGAGGTACCGGGAGCGGTGGGTGATGCCAACCTCCGCGGTCCCATGAACTGGGACGAGATTGAAAGCGGCGGTACCAGGAACGGCATCCGGGTCCGGGATGTACTGGAGCATTACCGCAGGCTGGGCCGGTTCAGAAGGGACCACCCTGCCGTGGGTGCGGGGATCCACAGGCAGCTGTCCCGCAGCCCTTATATGTTCTCAAGAATTTACGCAGAAGAGGGGTATGCTGACCGGGTGGTGGTGGGACTGGATCTGTCCCCCGGCAGAAAGAAACTGAAGCTGGAAGGCATGTTCAGTGACGGCACTTTGCTGACGGACTACTACTCAGGTACCCGGGCCATGGTCAGAAAGGGCAGGGTGGTCCTGGACACCCCCGGGAGGACCGTCCTCCTGGGAATGGAGTAAGCATGAACATGATCGATTCACATATGCACCTGGGCCTGGCGGATGTTGACCTTCCGGCCATCCTCCGCAGAATGGATGAAAACGGGATTGAGATGAGCTGGCTGCTCACCTGGGAAGAGACAGATCCCCCTCTGAAGCACCTGTACATCCCGCTGCCACCTGAACCCATCCTGGAGGCACATGCGAAATACCCCGGCCGGTTCATCCCTTTCTATGCGCCCGATCCCACCGATCCGGAAGCCGGAAAGCGGATCACGCAATCCGTCCAGCGGGGGATCAGGGGCTGCGGTGAACTCAAAGTTTCCATCCGGTGGGAGGATCCGGTCATTGAACAGTACCTGGAGGTGGTCCAATCGCACCGGCTTCCGCTTGTATTTCACATGGAAGAGCCCAGGTACCAGTACGTGCCCTCCGCGGAGGGATTCTTCCAATGGCTCCTGGAGAGGCTGCTGAACGATAAGTTCAACGGGATCAGCAGGTATTATCTGAACAAACTGGCGGAACATACAGGGATCCTGAGAAGACGGATCGAAATGAACCGGGTCTGTTTTCCCGGGATCCTCTTCGATTTTGCCTTCCTGGAGCAAAGGCTTGTGCAGTTCCCACAGATCAGGTTCATCGCACACGGCCCGGACTTCTGGAACCACATCAGCGTTACCCGTCATCCCATGTATATCCACCAGAAAGGATCCTACAGCACCTTCGGGATCATTGACCGGTTGCTCGAATCATATCCCAATCTGTATTGCGACATCTCGGGCCTGAGTGGCTACAATGCCCTGCGGAGGGACCGGAAGATGGCCCGGTCCTTTCTGGAGAAACATTCGGACAAGGTGCTGTACGGGACCGACAATACAACCCTTCCCCTGCTGGAGCTGCTCCGGTCCATGAAGCTGGGAAAAGAACAGATGGACAAGATCCTGAGGAAAAATGCCCTCCGGGTGCTTGAATAGATCATTTTTGCTAGCTTTGGTGGTCAGTCAAAATTCGTATGGATATGAGAAAAGCGATCATCACAGGCCTGCTGATCATCACCGGTTTCGGTCTTGCCGCTCAGAAAAAACAATACAGTTCACTGGAGGAGGCGCTCGGGGCTTCCAGACAGCTGAGGGGTGGATCGGGACCATCCCAGGTGAACTGGATCGATGACGGAACCAGGTATTCTTTTTCCCGGAGGGACGGGAGGGAACAGCAGATATGGGTGTTCGATCCATCGGAACAGACCGAGGAACTGGTATTCAGAGAAGGGAACCTCTCCTTTCCCGGCTCGGAAGAACCTTTCCGATACAGTGAATACCAGTGGGCGGATAACGACCGGAGCCTGCTTTTCCAGACCAACTTCCGGCCTGTCTGGAGGAATTCCGGGAATGCGGATTATTATTACTATGCCACGAAGGACTCCACGCTACAGCTGGTGGTGGAGGATGCATACACTGCGGAGGTGTCGCCCGATGGAAAAAAAGTGGGTTATGGCAGGGATGGCGACCTGTTTGTATTTGATCTTGAGACCAATTCACATACCAGGCTCACAGATGATGCGGAAGAACACTTCTACAACGGCAGATTCGGATGGGCCTACGAGGAAGAATTCGGACTGGTCCAGGCCTGGGAATGGTCCCCCGACAGCCGTCAGATCGCTTTCTGGCAGTCGGACGAGCGGATGGTGCCGCTTTACCGGCTGACGGACTTTTCGGGGCAGCACCCTGAATACCTGGAAATCCCCTACCCCAAGGTGGGTGATCCCCTGCCCCTGGTGAAGATCGGGGTGATCGATGTTGAAACACGCACCAGAAAATGGCTGGACATCGATCTGGAAGGCGGATATATCCCCAGGATTTACTGGACCGCCAGATTAGAGACCCTGGCGGTAGTCTGGATGAACCGTCCCCAGAACCACATGAAACTCTACCTGTACCGGACAGATACAGGGGAAAGATCACTGGTGCTTGAAGAGAAGTCAGACACCTGGATCGATATTTTTGACTTTTTTGCAGGAGAGCTTCACCTGCTCTATTTCCCGGAAGAGATGGAATCATTCTTCTGGATCTCCGACAGGAGCGGTTATTCGCATATCTACCAGTATGATTACGACGGCGGAGTCATCTCCCAGGTGACCGGAGGCGACTTCGATGTGATCGGCGTAAAAGCCATTGATCCCGCTGAAAAAAAGCTGTACTACCTCTCCGCCGAGGTGTCTCCCCTGGAGAGGCACCTGTTCAGTGTGAAGTTCAACGGGAAAGGGAAAAAACGGCTCACCGCCGAACCGGGGAACCACCGGGTGGATGTTTCCCCCCGGGGCCTGTTCTTCATCGACGGGTATTCTGACATCCATACCCCTCTGCAAACCGGTCTGAAGGACGGAAAGGGCTGTCTGATCAAATCCCTCGCCGGAAATGAAAGCGCGCTGGAATACATGGAGGAATATGCATACGCGGGGAGGGAGTTGTTTTCGTTCGATGCGGGGGACGGACAGCAGATAGACGGGTACCTGATCAAACCTGCCGATTTTGACCCCGAACACACCTACCCCCTGCTGTTCAGCGTTTACGGGGGACCGGGATCCCAGGGGGTTTACAACAGTTTTGAATCCAGCGGGTGGAGCCAGTACCTTGCCCAGCGCGGATTCGTCATCGCCAACATCAACAACCGGGGAAACGGCGGATACGGACGGGACTTCGAAAAGATCGTCTACGGACAGCTGGGCAGGTATGAAACCCGCGATTTTGCGAGCGCTGCCCGGTATCTTTCAGAGAAGGAGTGGATCGACGGGGAGAGGATCGGCATCATGGGACACAGTTACGGCGGATTCTCCTCGGGCAGCGCCCTGCTGCGCTACCCGCAGGTTTTCAGGGCGGGGATCCTCACCGCACCACCCTCCGACCATCTGAATTATGACTGCATCTATACGGAGAGATACATGGGACTGGTGGAGGACAATCCCGACGGATACCGGGAAAGCTCCATGATCACCCACGCCGGCAACCTGGAAGGGCACATGCTGCTGGTTCATTCACTGATGGACGACAATGTGCACCCGCAGAACACCTTCCAGCTGGTCAGGGCGCTGATCGACAGTGGCAGGCACTTCGACCTGAAGATCTTTCCCCCGGGCGACCACGGTGTTGCCTATGACATGAACAGCGTGCTGATGCTCTATTCGGTATACCTGGATTTCCTGGAGGAACACCTGCAGCCCGGGAACTAATTCTCCGGCGTGCCTTCCTTTGCCTTCTCAGGAGGTGAAGGAACCTCTTCTCCCTGCGGTTTCGAGGATACCGGTTTTGCTGTTTCGGCTTTTTCCTGGAGCGGTTTTTTCTGCACCGGCTTTTTCTGCACCGGCTTTTGAGCGCTGGTTTTTTCCGGATGAGCCGTCCTGGATCTGATGTATGCACTGTAAAAGGGCTTACCGGAATCCCTGAACAGGTGCATCAGCCTGTCCAGTTTGTTTTTCAGCAGCAGGTTGTTCTCTTTCACAAGGCGGTCCAGCTTCTTTTGGCTCTTTTTCCTGGCTTTCCTGGCTTGTCCGAGGGCTTCATCATCCCGGGCAAACCGTTCAAGTGCCTGCTGAAGTCGGTCCAAGTGTTTCACGGTCACACCGTAATCTGCCAGCGCCCTGGGAGGTTTTCCTTTTCCTTTCTTCTTTCCAGCCCTCTTTCCTGCTTTTTCACCCGGTTCCGGCTCCAGCAGGGCGCGGGACCGGTTCAGGATCCTGGTGCAGTAACGTTTCAGCGGCCCCGCTTTCAGTTTTTCCAGCTCACTGTACTTCATTTCTCCCAGTTTTCCCAGTTTCCTGTCCGCTGCATCATCGGCAAATACTCCGATGACACTGGTGACCGGAAAAACCGTTTCGATCAGTTCATTTTTTGATCCGGCCCTGCTCTTTTTCAGGGATTCAAGCCCGGTTTCGATCACCCCGTGATGATCCCCGATCTTTTTGAGGTTCCTGACAAACCGGTCGAACGCTTCTTTCATTTCGGGGACGGACTGCCAGCTGGCGTGATGATCTTCCATCACCTTCATGACAGCCTGCTGGGTACGAATTCTTTTTTCCTGTTTTTCAGTCATTTCTAATTGTATATGTTCATTTAAACGTGCAAACC
>DSDZ01000160.1 GCA_011048475.1 Bacteroides sp.
CCCGTAACCTCAATGATGGAACCCGGGGTGCAACATATCAGCTGGAATCCGGAAAACCGGAGGGGAGGAATCCATGTTGTGCAGATCAGCGTACAGACTGCCGGAGGTGAAGTGTACAGGGAAACCTGCGGGATCATCAGATCCCTGTAAAAAAACAAAAAATGCCCGCAACTGTTTTACAGTTTTAGCAGGGTCATGGAAGGTACAGGAAGCAAATTTCAGGAGTTCGACAAACGCATTACCGGCTGGATGGCGTCCCACGGGATCATCCTGCTGCGGATCAGCCTGGGGATCATATTTTTCTGGTTCGGGATACTCAAGTTTTTCGAGGGACTCAGTCCCGCCGAGTCGCTGGCCATCCGTACCATAGACATCCTCACTTTCGGACTCATCGGTCCCGAAGTGGTCCGGTACGGCCTGGCCACCTGGGAGGTTCTGATCGGTATCGGTTTGATATTCAGGTTATATCTGCGCGAAACCCTCCTTCTGATGTTCATACAGATGCTGGGGACCCTCACCCCCATATTCGTGCTCCCGGAGGAAGTGTTTACTGTGATTCCTTACGGACTGACCCTGGAAGGGCAGTACATTGTGAAGAACCTGGTGGTGATCAGTGCGGGTATTGTCGTCGGGGCCACTGTGCGGGGCGGAGGGATCATTACGGAGAACCGTCCAGACCCCGGATCCGGATAGCGGACTTTATCCGGGATTGTTATCTTTAACCCCTGAGAACATGCGGTTGAAACATCTGTGGGTGTACAAACGTATGCGCATATGGTTATGGTTGATATATAAAACACAATGTAATGAAGCAGATCTGCCTGCCGGGTTTCCTTGCCTTTACGATAATCGGTTCAACTGCCGGGATCCGCTCCCTGACTGCCCAGGATCTGCAGGAGAAACAGGTTGTCATTGATACAGCTGTGACTTTTCAGACGATGACAGGGTTCGGTGCCTCACTGGCCTTTTATGAGGGCTGGCTCACCGCACATCCAAACAAAGATGAAATCTATGAGGTCATTTTCGGGGAATTGAGCCTGGACATCCTGCGGGTGAGAAATGCTCATACATATGATGCGGGCATGGTGGGACGGGTGAAGGAATTTGCAGAAGCGGCGGAGGAAGTGCTGGGGAACCCCATCCCGATCCTCTCCACATCCTGGGGGCCGCCTGCATACCTGAAGAGCAACAACGATCAGGCAAACGGGGGCACCCTCAGGTATACTGCCGGGGAAGGCGGGGTGCAGTTCGATTATGCCGGGTTTGCCGACTGGTGGGAGGGGGCCCTGGATGAGTATGAGCAGAACGGGATCTTCCTGCGCTACCTCAGCATCCAGAATGAACCCGATTTCACAGCCACCTGGGAAAGCTGCCGCCTGAACCCGGCGGAGACCGTCACTGCCTCGGATACCATCGCCGGGTATAACAGGGCCCTTGATTCGGTGTATCACATGGTCATGCAGCGGGACCACCGGCCCGTGTTCCTGGGTCCCGAGTGCATCGGCATCGGGTACAACGCGGTGGAGAACTATGTGAATGCGCTGGACCTGTCAAAGCTGAACGGCATTGCCCACCACCTGTACCACGGTGCCGGTGAGGATGATCCTTACGCATCCACCAATTATGCCAAGGTTGGAAATTTCCATCCCGAAGTGCCCCATTTCCAGACGGAGTATTCCAGGACGGACTGGTTCAACCTGGCGGGGATGATACACCAGTCGCTTCATGCAGAGCATGTGACTGCTTTCCTTTACTGGGACCTGATCTGGGTGGATGGAAGGGGGCTGGTAAGCCTGGATTTTCCATGGAACCCTTCACAATGGAGCGATCCCCAGAAAGGATATACCCGAACGAAAGAATTCTATGTCTTCAAGCAATATTCGGCTTTCATCCATCCGGGTTGGAAAAGGGTGGGAACCACGCTGTCAGGGAACGATGTGGCGGGGGTGACATTCATGAGCCCGGACAGGGACTCGGCTGCCTTTGTGGGGATCAACCGCTCAGCAAGTGCATCTTACAACCTGCATCTGTCCGTTCCCGGATATATCATAGATAGCGCATCCGTCTACAGGACTTCAGAGAACGAGGATGGTTTACTGATGGGCGGACTGACCGATTCCGTTTTCACCCTGCCGCCTCTTTCCATTGGCACCGTGGCCATGCAGGTTTCAAGGATCACCGGGGACATTGAGATAAGTCACGCCGGCCCGGATCAGGATATTTGCGGTGGGTTGGAAGCGACGCTGGCGGGGAATGAGCCTGAAATCGGTACCGGGACCTGGATGCAGGTAAATGGTCCGGCTACCATCACCTTCGGGGATGCGAATCTGCACAATACCACAGCCACGGCAAGTGCGTATGGCGTCTATGAGCTGCTGTGGGAAATCGTCACCGGTGAATACGCTTCAGGTGACCGGGTTGAGATCCGCTTTGCCCCGGCCGCCGACGCGGGACCTGATCAGGATATCCAGGGTGAGCTGGAAGTGACACTGGCAGGGAATGAACCGGGGATAGGTACCGGGACCTGGACACAGGTCAGCGGTCCCGGGACGGTCACCTTCGGGAATGTGAATGTGTACAACACAACGGCCACAGCGAGTGCATACGGTGCGTATGAGCTGCAATGGGAGATCGCCAGTGGTGCGTGTGCGACGGATGACAGGGTGACGATCAACTATGAAGACACCTCTGCCGCGGGCTCACAGAAAAATTTCATTTCATCTGTAACGAATTATCCCAATCCCTTTACCCATGCCACCAATATCCGGTTTTTCCTCAGAGACGGAGGCGGCCTTACGCTAACCCTGTTTGACAGCATGGGCAGGAAATTCAAGGTGCTGGACCTGGGACCAAGGGCTCCGGGGCACCAGGGATACACCCTGCAGCGAGAAGGGATGGAAAACGGACTCTATCTTTTCAGGCTGGAAAACACTGCCGGAGAAATCTTGTCCGGCAAGTTCATGGTGCGTTAATACGGAAAGGATATGTAATTGAACATTTTTTCCCTCTTCCCGGTTGATAATATCTGTCAACCGATCTTTTATGACCGTCAAGAAATCCTTCGTACAACGTTTTTTAAACATCACTGAAAAGGTGGGAAATGCCTTGCCGCATCCTGCCACACTCTTTGCACTGTTTGCATTAATCACGCTCCTGTTCAGCGGGATAGCATACTGGGTGGGATGGTCGGCGGTTCATCCCGGAACAGGAGCAAAGGTGGAAGCGATCAGTTTGCTTTCCAGGGATGGTTTTCACCGCATCCTGCTGGAGATGGTGGATAATTTCACCGGTTTTGCCCCGCTGGGGATCGTCCTGGTGGCCATGCTTGGGATCGGCGTGGCTGAGGGAAGCGGACTGATCGGAGCGGGTATCCGGTTGCTGGTCCTTTCGGCCCCGAAAAAGATCCTCACTTTTGTCCTGGTATTCAGCGGGATCATCTCCAACCTGGCAGCGGATGTGGGATATGTCCTGCTGATACCCCTGGCCGGGATCGTGTTCAAGGCGGTGGGGCGTCACCCCATTACCGGGATGGCAGCTGCCTTTGCAGGGGTATCCGGGGGTTTTTCGGCCAACCTGCTGCTGGGGACGGTCGATCCCCTGCTGGCGGGGCTCTCAGAGGAAGCCGCCCAGATCGTCGACCCGGAGTACCTGGTGAATCCCACTGCCAATTATTATTTCATGGTGGTATCGACTTTTATCATTGCGGTGATCGGGACTGTTATCACGGAACGGATCGTGGCTCCCCGCCTGGGAGATTACAGTGACGGGGACAGGAAGGATGAAATGGAAAAGCTGAGCAGGAAAGAGAAGTTTGGCCTGCTGTGGGCAGGTATATCCGTCCTGTTGCTCACGGCTCTGATACTGGCGGGACTGATACCGGAGAATGGTTTCCTGCGGGGAGATGACGGTTCGGTGCTGCAATCGCCCGTCATCCGGGGAGTGGTTGCCTGGTTATTCATTTTTGCTATGGTGGGAGGGGTGGTATACGGCATCGTGACCGGGAAATTCAGGAACGACAGTGATGTAGCGGAGGGCATGGCAGAAAGCATGAAGACCCTGGCTGTCTATCTGGTGCTTGTGTTCTTTGCGGCACAGTTTGTGGCTTATTTCAAGTGGAGCAACCTGGGACTCATCATGGCCATCAAGGGCGCAGGCTTCCTGACCGCACTCAATGTAGGGCTCATACCCTTGATCATCCTCTTCATCCTGTTTGCCGCCACCATGAACATGTTCATGGGGAGCGCCTCTGCCAAGTGGGCCCTGCTGGCCCCGATTTTCATACCCATCTTCATGTTCATGGGCTATTCACCCGAGCTGGCACAGGTGGTCTACCGGATCGGGGACAGTGTCACGAACATCGTCTCACCCATGATGAGCTTTTTCGCCCTGATCATTGCCTTCATCCAGAAATATGATAAAAATGCGGGCATCGGAACGGTGATCGCCACCATGCTGCCCTATTCCATCGGCTTCTTCATTGCATGGACCATCCTGATCGTGTTATGGGTATGGATTGGACTTCCCCTGGGACCGGATGCGGGGCTGTATTATAACGGATAGACACCGGCAGGAAGAAGGCGTGCCGGTGTCTTGTGTGAACTGGATGAGCAGCGGATTGCTTCATTTCAGGTGAACAAGAAGCAGCTTTACCTCCTGATTCCCCCTGTTCACCGCCTGATGGGTTTCTGATTCGAACCACATGGATGTTCCGGCTTTCAGATCATAATCCTGGGAAGCCCCATCCGGTGTGGTCACACTGATGGATGCATCGGTGAGCAGAATGGTCAGGTGCGGCTCGTGATCGTGCATACCGATCCCGCAAACACCTTTTCCCGGCAAACCGACGAATTCAGTCACATGCAGTTTTTCATTGTCCACCACCACACGGACACTATCCCCGGTGGGGACCGGCATCTGGCTTTTCCCCAGCGCAGCAAAACCAAGCAACAGTACTGAGATCAATAACAGCTTTTTCATGATGATTTTTTTAATGAGTAATTGATTATCAGTACAAAAATAAAGGCCGGAAATGACTCCGGTTTTTCTTAAAAGTCCAATCGTTTTACTTTCCGGAGCAGGAACAGCAATCAGGATGGATGTAATACGGCAGCCTGATTGATCGTTTTGCGGGCTTGCATGGGCGATACACCATATTTTTGCTTGAAGACCCTGCTGAAGTGGGAGATGTTTTCAAAACCGCTTTCATATCCGATTTCACCGATCGATTTACGGCTTGATTCCAGGAGCAGTTTTGCATGCTCAAGTCTTCTGAGGGTTAGCCACCTGCCGGGTGTCGTGCGATAATGTGCGTAAAACTCCCGTTTAAAGGCCGACACGCTCCGCTGTGCCATCCGGGCATACTCGGGAATGGTCAGGTTGAACATATAATTGGATTCCATCACCTGCCACAGGGGGATCTTGTACTGGTCGATCAGGGTGTTCACATAGGCCAGCAGCCCTTTGTTGCCCGGATCCGCATAAATATTGAAAAGGAGCTCCCTGAACTTCATTTCGAGCAGGTCCTCCGGAGGCGCTCCGGCCTGTTTGAAATAGGGCAGCATCCCGCTGAACGAGGCGCGGATCCTTTCATTGGCCTTTAAACTGATAAACACATCTTTCTGTGTTTCTGGCAGATCATTCAGAGGGAGGTATCGCCTGTATTCGTTGAAAACCTGCTTCAGATAATCATCCTGGAAGTAAAATGCCAGCACTTCCCATCCTGTGAAATCATCCATTTCCTGGGTGTAGGCAGATCGTTTAAGAAACAGGAGACTGTCGTCGGAAAGCACCCAGGACTTGCCCCCGTGGTGATAGGTTTTCTTACCGTTCAGGGTAAAGGTGATTACATTAAAATGCGTCCAGAGGTTCACCTGTTTATCAACCTGCGGACACGTATAATGGACAAAAAGTATATCTTTAACGGCGAGCATCCTGAAAATTTCGGGATGGGCAACTGTCAGATCATATTGATTGAGCACGGCAGGTGATTTTAATCTAAAACAATTTTAAATAAGGAATGTTTGTCCCGCACCTGACTTATTGCTGAAGGATAAGTGAGCCCAGGGATGATCCGGATCTCAAATTATTGTAAACTCACAAAAAAATGAAAACGAAACGTATATCAGTGATGCTTTTATCGGTCATGATGACCGGGCTGGTTTCTGTGGCAACCGCCCAGGAGGTTTCCGCCGATCCGTTCCTGGGTTGCTGGAGCCTGGACCTGGATTATGAAAACGACAAAGCAGGATGGATGGAAGTACGCCAGGAAAAGGATTACCTGGACGCCGATGTGCTGTGGCGATGGGGAAGTGTGGAACCGGCGGAATTTGTTTATACCGGATGGGACCACCTGTATGTCATTCGCAGCAACCGGGTGGTCCGGGAAAGGGGTGCGGATGGCGATCCCGTGAAGGTGCACCGGCAGGTCTTCTGGTTTGACCTGGAGAAGAGCGGGGAAAACAGGATCACAGGAACGGCATATTTCCCGAACAGGGACGGGCTCGGTGCAGAAACGGTAGCTTTCAAAGGGAAGCGGATCCCTCCGGTCGGACCGGCGCCTGACCTGAGCCGGGTGAAATACGGAGAGCCTGTTGAATTGTTCAATGGCAAAGACCTGTCAGGCTGGGAGCTGATGGGTGAAAACAAAGTCAGCGGATGGAAAGCTACAGGTGGCGTGCTGGTCAATGACCCGGTGCAGAAAGCAGGACAGCCGCACATCGATTACGGGAACCTGCGTACCACCGGGACCTTTGAAGATTTCAACCTGAAACTGGAAGTGAATGTTCCGGAAGGAAGCAACAGCGGCGTGTATTTACGGGGCATTTACGAGGTGCAGGTCTTCGACAGCTACGGAAAACCGCTCGATCCGCACAACATGGGGGCGCTGTACAGCAGGATCACCCCGTCGGTATCCGCAGAAAAGCCGGCCGGACAGTGGCAGAAGCTGGACATTACGCTCTGCAACAGGCACCTGACCGTGGTGTTGAACGGAACAAAGATCATTGACAACCAGCCGGTGGAGGGAGTGACCGGTGGTGCGATCTCCCCGGACGAGTTTTCTCCGGGACCCGTTTTCCTGCAGGGGGACCACGGGAAGGTCAGCTACCGGAACATTGTCCTCACACCCATTCTGAAGCCGTAACCCGGTGTGGACATCAAAAGGCCGGTGTGTCTGCAGGGGCCTGAGCTGGTGCGAAGCAGCAGGTTTAGCACCGAATACACACCGGCCTTTTTTAAGAATGGGTTTCTCTGCGGTAGGCTTTCAGCAGGAGGTCCATGAAGGCATCATTTTCTTTGTTGATCCGCATCCGCGAAGGATCGGATTCGAACCATTCCAGGGTGCGCCGGATCCCTTCACGGAAGGGGATGACTGCCTGGAAACCGGGAACAAACCGCTTGATCTTCGAGTTGTCAAAGATCACGCTCAGGGCCTTGTCCCCCAACAGGCTTCCACGCATACCTTCCCTTCCGTTCGCATCGGCAAAATCACTGATGAAATCCGATGCGATGTGCACCGCATTCAGCCCGGCTCCGGCCGCATCGGCCACCGCCTCGTAGATCTGGTTCCAGCTCAGGATCTCATCGGAGGTAATGTGGAAGGCGTGACCGATGGCCTGCCGGTTTCCAAGCAGACCGGTAAATCCCCTTGCAAAGTCGTCCGAATGGGTGACCGTCCAGAGGGAGGTCCCGTCCCCGTGGATGACCACCGGCTTTCCCTTTTTCATGCGGTCGATGATCGAATAGTCCTTCCCCCCGCCGATGGCAAGGGGAATGACCGTGTCATAGGTGTGGGACGGGCGGACGATGGTCACCGGGAATCCGTGATCCCGGTATGCCTTGTTAAGCATCTCCTCGCAGGCGATCTTATCCCTGGAATATTGCCAGAACGGATTGTACAGGGGGGTGGACTCGGTGATCACGGGATGCCCTCCCACCTTCTGGTAGACCGAGGCCGAGCTGATAAAAATATACTGCCCGGTACGTCCCGAGAAAAGGTCAATATCCCGTTTGATCTCTCCGGGAACAAAGGCGATAAAATTCAACACCACATCGAACCGGTGATCATTCAGAATCTGACGGACCCGTCCGCTATCGTTGATGTCAGCAGTAAGCGTTGTGATTCCTTCCGGCACATCCGGCCGGGTCATTCCCCTGTTCAGGTGGTACACGCGGATCCCCTGTTCCAGGGCAACCCGGGAACAGGCCGTCGAAATATTTCCGGTTCCACCGATGAATAATACCTTCATTTTTCTTTGTATTCAAACCATGAAAAAGATGCAACACCACCGTCGGTATGGCCGTTGCCGGTGGCGTACATGCCGGCATAAGGACCGTTGAAACCGCCAGCCAGCTCATCGGAAATGACAGACAGGCTCTGCACATCGCCGATCTGCCGGAGCGCATTTTCAGAAGGCCCGGCCATGAAGACGATCCCAGCCCCTTTTGCCTCGGCGGACAGGACCACCCGGTCCTCTTCCCAGGGAACGCGGGCCAGCTCTTCAGGATTGCCGTCCAGGGTCCTGATCAAAACCAGCGCGTCCGTCTCCCTGACCAGCTTGAAATGATGGGTGCTTCTGCGGTAGATGATCAGTCCCGCCTGCTGGTGTTCCACTGACGGAGAA
>DSDZ01000473.1 GCA_011048475.1 Bacteroides sp.
CCCTGTATCTGAGAAGCGAGCAGAGCACCACATCACCGGGCACGCCGCTGTTTACCATGCCCTTCGAGGTGGAAATGTTCCTGGCTGACGGATCCATGGTGCGGGAGAGGCTGCTGCAGGATGAAGCGGCGGAGCTGTTCCGCATCCCGGTGGGGGGACCGGTGCAACAGGTGGTCTTCGACCCGGACAATGATATCCTGAAGACGGTAAGCCTGATCCGCACCACCCCGTCCGAGGGCTCCTTCAGTTTCGGTCCCAATCCGGTGAAGGACCAGCTCAATGTGGAACTGTTCCAGAGGGGACCGGTCCGGGAGATCACCATTTACAGCTACAGCGGCCAGGAGGTTTTCAGGATGACAGATCCTCCCAATCCCGTCACAATTGACGTGAACCGGCTGGCCAGCGGTCCGTACCTGCTCATGCTGCGCGACGGAACCCGGACATACATGGAACGGATCGTGAAGATAGCGGAGTAGAGCGCTGTTTTGTTATCAGCGCCGTTTTGTTATCTTTAAGGCCCCATGACCGCGATCATCCGATAACTCCTTATAAAACCTGCCGATTATGAAATATGCAAGAGTATTGACCGTGTTCTCTCTGGGCGCATTTTTTGCGTGCAATGCTCCCGTTGAATATCCTTATCAGGATACCAGGCTCGCCTTCGAGGAGCGGGCAAAAGACCTGGTTTCCAGGATGACCCTGGAAGAGAAGGTGAGCCAGCTGACCAATGCAGCCGCAGCTGTGGAGCGACTGGGGATCCCGCAGTATGACTGGTGGAACGAATGCCTGCACGGTGTGGCCAGGGCCGGGAAGGCTACCGTCTTTCCCCAGGCCATCGGAATGGCCGCCACCTTCGACCGTGAGCTGATGTTCCGCATGGCTGACATCACCTCAACGGAAGCCAGGGCCAAGTACAATGATTTCATATCCAGGGGCAGTAGGGAGCGTTACCAGGGACTTACCTTCTGGTCGCCCAACATCAATATTTTCAGGGACCCCAGGTGGGGCAGGGGACATGAGACCTATGGCGAGGACCCCTACCTGACAGGGGAACTGGGCGTGCAGTTCATCAGGGGGCTCCAGGGGAATGATGACCGCTATTTCAAGGTGGTGGCCACCTCGAAGCATTATGCGGTGCACAGCGGGCCCGAACCCCTCAGGCATGAATTCGATGCGGTGACCAGCGAACGGGATTTCAGGGACACCTACCTTCCGGCTTTTAAAAAGACCGTGGAGGAGGGGAAGGTCTATTCGGTCATGTGCGCATACAACCGGTACATGGGTGAGCCCTGCTGCGGAAGCAGCTGGCTTCAGGAGGAACTCCTGCGGGGTGAACTGGGATTCGATGGATACATCGTATCGGACTGCGGGGCCATCCGGGATTTTCATTCCGGGCATGATGTGGTCGGGACCAGGGAGGAAGCCGCTGCATTGGGGGTGCTTTCCGGGACCGATCTCAATTGCGGAAATGTCTACCCGGCACTGGTCGAGGCCGTCAGCAAGGGGCTGATCACCGAAGAGCAGATCGATGTTTCGGTGGAACGGCTGATGCTGGCCAGGATGAAACTCGGGATGTTCGATCCCGACGAAATGGTGCCCTGGTCCGATGTCCCTTATGAAGTGGTTTCCAGTCCCGAACACCGGCTGGTGGCACTTGAAATGGCCAGGAAGTCCATTGTCCTTCTGAAAAATGAAAACGGGGCGCTGCCCCTGGACAGGGACCTCAGAAAAGTGGCCGTGATCGGTCCCAATGCGGACAATGTGACCACCCAGTACGGGAACTACAACGGGTTCCCGGTAAATCCCGTGAGCGTTTACCAGGGGATCAAAGCCAAACTGGGTGAAATGGGCGAGGCCCGGTACGCGCTGGGAAGCCCTTTTCACCAGGACATTCCCTATCCGGTCCCGGTTCCGGGGGAGGTCCTTTACACCGATGAAGCACTTTCGGAGCAGGGGGTCACCGGCAGCTATTATCCGGACCTGGATGGGGAAGCGGAACCGGTGGTAGAGCGGACCGATCCAGCGATCAATGTTTACTGGTGGGACGGACAGCCTCCCGTGGAAGGGCTAACGGATGACGCCTACCGGGTGGAATGGAGCGGTTACCTGGTCCCCCGCAAAAACGGACTGCATTCCATCGGAACGGAAGGCCGGGGCGCACAGCTGGTCTTTGACGGCGACACCCTCAGGGGGCGCCGGGGAATGGGGCGGATGGAACGGGAACTCAGGGCCGGTCAGCCCTATCCCTTCAAGGTGGTCCTCCGCGACCGCAGGGGCGATGCCACCTGCACACTGAACTGGCTGGAGCCGGACATGAACCTGATGCAGGAAGCCCTGCAGCTGGCCGGCTGGGCCGACCACGTGGTGCTAGTGATGGGGCTGAACGCCCGCATGGAAGGGGAAGAGATGAGGGGCTTTCATGTGGATGGGTTTGAAGGGGGCGACAGGACATCCCTGGATCTGCCGGAGGTACAGCAGCAACTCATCCGCCGCATGGCCGCCACCGGGAAGCAGGTCACCCTGGTCCTCATGTCCGGATCCGCCCTGTCCGTCAACTGGGAAAACGAACACCTGGACGGCATCCTTCAGGCATGGTATCCCGGCGAAGCCGGGGGAACAGCCGTGGCGGATGTGCTCTTCGGTGATTACAATCCCGCGGGAAGGCTGCCGGTCACCTTCTACAGGTCCGTCAGCGACCTTCCTGATTTCAAGGATTATGCAATGGATGGAAGGACGTACAGGTACTTCGAAGGGGAGGTGCTGTACCCTTTCGGGTACGGTTTGAGCTATACCACCTTTGCATATGAAAACCTGATCCTCGAAAAGGATGAGATCTCCCCTTCGGAGGAGGTAACAATCAGCGTGGATGTGACCAACACGGGGAAATCGGGCGGCGAAGAGGTGGTCCAGTTGTACGTCAGGGATGTGGAGTCCGATGTGCCAAGACCGCTGAAGGACCTTCGCGGATTCGAAAGGGTATGGATCGATGCCGGGGAAACGGTGACCGTCACCATGACACTGGGCCCGGATGAGCTGGCATACTACGACACCGGGCAGGGGGAATACATGGTGGAACCGGGGGTGCTTGACATTCTTGTGGGACCCTCCTCAGCTGCAGAGGGACAACTGTCAGCCAGCCTGACCGTCCGCTGACCCGCTCAGGGTTCCATCCGTTTTGAACCGTCTCCGATCTCGGCCACGTAGAAGTCGGCCTGGAGTGCGGTCTTTTCCGCATAGCCGGCACCCACATCCCGGATGAAGTCTTCCACGGCATTTTCAGCGACGATGCTGACGGTACATCCGCCAAATCCGGCGCCCGTCATCCTGCTTCCGACGGTACCGTCGATTTTCGCGGCTTCCTCCACCAGTGTATCGAGTTCGCGACCTGTGACCTCATAATCATCCCTCAGGGAGTGGTGGGACTGGTACATCAGCTCCCCGAAGGTGGCGATGTCGCTTTTGTTCAGGGCGTCTACCGCGGCGAGGGTCCGGCTGTTCTCTGAGATCACGTGCCGTGCTCTTTTCAGAACCACTTCATCGGGGATCAGTTGGGCATGTTTTTCGAACTCCTCCATGGTCAGGTCACTCAGGTTCCGGATGGATTTCCCCCTGCGAAGTGCCTCCACGGCTGCCTCGCACTGTGCCCTTCGTTCATTGTATTTCGAATCGGCCAGTCCCCTTCTCTTATTTGTATTTGCGATCACGATCTTCATCCCTTCAAGCCTGAACGGCACCCTTTCATACTCCAGGGTGTCGCAGTTAAGGAACAGGGCATGGTCCTTCAGGCCCAGCCCGGAGGCAAACTGATCCATGATCCCGCAGTTTACCCCTACGAAGAGGTTCTCAGCCCTCTGGGATAGACGGGCCAGGGACATGCGGTCCATTCCGAACCGGTACAGATCGTTCATGGCAAAGGCGGTGGCCATTTCGATGGATGCCGATGAGGAAAGTCCCGCCCCGTTGGGGATGTCCCCCGAATAGAGCAGATCCATTCCTTCCACTTCCAGTGCCAGCTTCCGGAATTCGTTCAGAACACCGACCGGATAGTTGATCCAGGACTTTCCTTCCCTCTCGAAAGGTTCGTTCAGATTTACCTCGCCCCTGTGGTCAAAATTGGTCGTGGCGAAACGCACTATCCGGCTTCCGTTTATCCTCACCAGAAGATAGGTGCCGAAGGTGAGGGCGCACGGGAACACATACCCCCCGTTGTAATCGGTATGTTCGCCGATCAGGTTGACCCTTCCGGGTGAAAAATAGACCGATACGGGATCATCCGATGCGCCGAACAGCCTGTTCATGGTCATTTTAAGTTCCGCTGGATTCATCTGCTCCGTTTTTGGTGTGAAGCCAAAAGTAAAAAAAATATTGATTTCCCTATCTGTGCGCCAATTTTACTACTTTTGGGCGATCCATACACAACGGACTGACATGGAGCGAAATATTTCCCGAAAGAATTTGTATACCAATGCATTTCTGATCGCATCCCTGGTCCTGATCCTGGCTGCGGTGGTCCTCTGCCTGGCACTTCCCAGGGAAACGGTCCATCTGGCATTTAACAGTTTCCACAGCCGTTTCCTGGATTTCCTTTTCAGGGGATGGACCCTGCTGGGAAGCGGGGTGGGAGCCCTGGCGATCATCCTGGTCACCCTGTTCTTCAGGATCCGGTACACCCTGATCCTTCTTGCGGGATTTGCCATCTCCGGCATTTCCGTGCAGCTGCTGAAGCACCTCTTCTTCAGCGGGGCCGCCAGACCGGTCAAATATTTCGAACTTGCAGGTTCGGGCGCCGACCTGTACCTGGTGCCGGGGGTGGATCTCCACTCATGGTACAGTTTTCCTTCGGGTCACAGTGCCACCGCCTTTGCGCTGTTATTTGGAATATCATTAATTTTGAAAAACAACTGGGTCCGCATGCTGGCCCTGGTCCTGGCAGCGGGAGTGGCATATTCCCGGATCTATTTGTCACAGCACTTCCTGATCGATGTGACCGGGGGTGCGGTGATCGGCTTGCTGGCAGGGTACCTGGGCTGGTGGTGGATCAACAGGTATAACCGCAGGTGGCTCCGGCAGTCCCTGCCTGAAGCAATACGTCGATGAGGGTAAAGAACAAACCGGTGCTCGTTTACCTGGGAATCCTTGCTTTTTCGCTTGTGTTCCTGCTGCCCTTTCTGGGTGCCGTGCACCTTTTTGACTGGGATGAGATCAATTTCGCCGAATCGGCGAGGGAGATGATCGTTACAGGCGATTATGTAACCGTCCAGATCGACTATGAGCCTTTCTGGGAGAAGCCGCCGCTCTTTTTCTGGCTGCAGGTGCTTTCCATGAAGTTCTTCGGGATCAACGAATTTGCCGCCCGGTTCCCCAATTTTCTTTGCGGGATCGCATCGCTTGCAGTCCTGTTCTACCTGGGGAAGCGATTGTACGGGGACCGTTTCGGGATCCTGTGGGCGCTCTCTTACGGTGCAGCCATCCTGCCATTCTTTTATTTCAAGTCGGGGATCATCGATCCCTGGTTCAACCTTTTCATCTTCATGGGGATTGCCTGGTTCGTGTTCTACCTGGACCCGGACCGGAATCAGAAAAGGGTCCGGAACATCATCCTCTCGGCCTTCTTTTTCGGGCTGGCGGTACTGACCAAGGGTCCCGTGGCCATCCTGGTGTTCCTGATCTGTTTTCTGGTCTTTCTGATCTTCAGGCGTTTCAGGCTGTCAACCACAGCCGGGCATGTGGGATTGTTCATCCTGGTGCTCACCCTGACCGGAGGCACCTGGTTTTTGCTTCAGGTGATAAACGGTAACAGCCATATCCTCAGGGATTTCATAGACTATCAGATCCGGTTGTTCTCCACCTATGATGCCGGACACAGCGGGTTTTTCGCCTACCACCTGGTGGTGGTCCTGCTGGGCGTCTTCCCCGCATCGGTGATTGCCATGAAAAGTTTCACCAAAAAATCGGAGAGCAGGGAACTGCAGCGGATCTTCCGGCAATGGATGTCCATCATGTTCTGGGTGGTGCTGATCCTTTTCTCCATCGTCAAGACCAAGATCCTCCACTACAGTTCACTGACCTATTTCCCGCTCACCTTCCTGTCCGCCTGGGTCTGGGACAAATGGCTTGACAGGAAGCTGGAGGTCGGAACCTGGCAGGTGATCCTCCTCTGGCTGATCGCACTTCTTTACGGAGCGGCTGCCATTGCGCTCCCCCTGGCAGCAACCCATCCGGGATGGCTGACAGAAAGAGGATTCGGATTTTTGGATGAATTTACCCGGAGCGCACTCCAGGCCGAGGTGCACTGGAGCGGATACGAATGGCTGATCGGGATCTTCCTGCTTGCCGGGATCACCTTTTCCCTGATCCAGATCCTCAGGAGGAATCCCGTCGGAATGCTGCTGCTTCACGTTGTCACGCTTCTCTTTGTTGCCACTTCCATGTACCTGTTCACCGGCCGGATCGAAGGCTATACCCAGCGGACCGCCGTGAAATTTTTCAAGGAGCTCAGAGGCCGTGATGTATACGTGAACACCCTGGGTTACAAAAGCTATGCCCATTTGTTCTATTTCGGGAAACAACCTCCGGAAGATCCGGAAAAGGACCGGGCGGAATGGTTGCTCAACCATGTGCCGGACAAGGATGCCTATTTTGTGATCAGGGTGGACAAAAAGGAACAGTACCTTGAACGATATCCCGAACTGGAGGTGCTTCGTGAGAAGAACGGATTCGTTTTTACGGTGAAAAGAGCCGGGAGGGACCATGATTGACGGGAAAAAAGTCACCGTCGTGCTGCCTGCATTCAATGCGGTAAAAACGCTGGAGGCCACCTACCGGGAGATCCCGCTTGGGATCGTGGACTATGTGATCCTGGTGGATGACCTGAGCAGCGATGGCACAGTCCGCCTCGCGGAGAAGCTGGGGATCAGGCACATTGTCAGACACACGGAGAACCAGGGATACGGAGGCAACCAGAAAAGCTGTTACCGGAAGGCGCTGGAGCTTGATTCGGACATTGTGGTCATGCTCCATCCCGATTACCAGTACACACCCAGGCTCATTCCTTCCATGTGTCATCTCATTGCCGGCGGGGTGTACCAGGTGGTGCTTGGCTCCCGGATCCTGGGGAAAGGCGCACTGAGGGGAGGGATGCCCCTGTACAAGTATCTGGCAAACCGGATCCTCACGTTCATTCAGAATTTGCTGCTGGGGCAGAAACTTTCGGAATACCACAGCGGATACCGCGCATTTTCCCGTGAAGTGCTCGAATCGATCAATTTCCGGGCGAATTCAGACAATTTTGTGTTTGATAACCAGATGCTTGCCCAGATCTTCTTCCGGGGATACGAGATCGCGGAGATCACATGTCCCACCCGTTATTTTGAGGAAGCTTCCTCCATCGATCTCAAGAACAGCATTGCATACGGGCTCGGCGTATTGAGGGTGTCCATGCAGTACAGGCTTCAAAAAGCCGGACTGGGCAGATCCGGAATTTTCGATCCGCCCCCGGCCGGCCGATGAACAACGTGATCTTTGTAATTTTGCACCGGGAAAAGCTTAAAAAATGAGACAACGGGATCATCCGGATATGAAAACAGCCTACCGTCAGATCCGGTCCATGGGCACCACCATGGACCTGGTGCTGCCTGGAAAAGGGGATGCCCCGGCCGATCTGCTGGTGGAAGAGATCACATCGGAGCTGGACCGCATCGAGCAGCGGCTTTCTGTGTACAGGCCTGATTCGGATATCTCCGTGATCAACCGTGCCGCCTTCAGGCATCCGGTCCCCCTTGACCCTGAAATGCACCTTATTTTTACCGAGCTGGTGGCATACCACCGGGAGACCCGGGGTTTCTTCGATGTGACCCTGAAGGCAGTGCTGGATCATTACCTGGAGCACGGGACGGAGGCCGGGATCCTTCCCGAACGGATCGCCGGATCGGCGGGCATGGAGCACCTGGTTCTGGAAGGGGACCGGATCAGATTCCTGAAAGAAGGGATGCAGATCGATCTCGGAGGTTACGGCAAGGGATATGCCATGAGAAACATCCTGAAGATCATCTCCGGCCGGGGTGTTGAAAAAGCCCTTGTCAGTTTCGGGGGGAGCCTGGTATACGGACTCGGTTCCCATCCTTACGGAGATTGCTGGAAAGTATCGGTCCCGCTTCCGGGAACGACCGAACCCCTTGTGTTCGATCTGAAGAATGAAACCCTTTCCACCAGCGGAAATTCTTTGAACAACCAAAAAAAATTCGGAAATTCGGGCCATATTGTGAATCCGGAAACACTTCACACCAGGAGAGGGAAGGGAGTGGTGAGCGTAACAGCCGGCGATCCTGTGAGGGCTGAGGTATTCTCAACAGCTTTATTCAGTGCAGGCAACCAGCGCGCCATGGAAATTGCCGGTCAATTTCCCGACCTGAAGGTCGGGTGTTTTTTCATGTAGAAAACGACCGGGATCATATATCAAAACACGGTCATATATCAAAGAAGTTTAGATGGAAACAGACAGGAGAGATTTTATC
>DSDZ01000477.1 GCA_011048475.1 Bacteroides sp.
TCCAAGATCCGCTTCCTGATCTCCTCCGCTTCAAGGGTGATCTCCTCAACCAGGGTATCCGACCGGTCGATGGTTTCCACCCACTCGTCTCCGTCCACCTTGATCTGGACCGCCAGCCTGCGGTACCCCGAGGGATCCGGAAACACGTCCACTTTGGTGACCTTCCCGGAAACGGATGCGTGGATGTTGGTGGAGACAAATCCTTCTGCCCGGGCGATCAGCTGACCTGTCTTCACCTGTTCACCGCGCTCCACGATTACTTTGGAGGGGGCTCCCAGGTGCTGGGAAACGGGAATGACCACCGTTTCCGGAAGTGACAGGTCCCGGATCTTCTCTCCGGCCGAAAGCTTGTTCTCCGGAGGGTGTACCCCGCCCATGGTAAATGTCTTAAGCTTCATGGATCGGCTTATTTGTTTTCTTCTTCAACAGTCTCCGCTTTTTCGGTTTTTCTTGGTGGGAAATTGATCTCATGGATGCAATTGGTGGGACAGACCTCCACACATTTCCGGCACAGCTTGCATTTCACGGGATCAATATACGCCAGGTTGTTGTTCATGGTGATGGCTTCGAAGGGACACACATTGAAGCATTTGGAACATCCGATGCAGGCCACCTTGCAGTTCTTGACGGCCACCGCGCCCTTTTCCTCGTTGATGCAGCAGACGAAGATCTTCCGGTCCTTTTTGTTCTTTTTCCGCAGTTCGATGATGTCCCTCGGACAGGCTTCCACGCATGCATTGCAGGCGGTGCATTTGTCGTCCGTTACTTCGGGGAGACCGGTTTCAGGGTTCATGTGGATGGCATCAAAATCACACGCAGCCACGCAATCGCCCAGGCCCAGGCAGCCGTGCGGGCAGCCGCCTTCACCCGCGTACAACTGGTGGGCAATGGCACAGGTGGGGGCTCCGTCATATTCGGTGGTCCTTGCCCTGAACTCCGGGGTGCCGTGACAACGGACCACGGCAACCTTGGGCGCTTGTTCCACGGCTTCCCTGCCGAGGATGGCCGCTACCCTGGCCATGTTCTCATTCCCCCCCACGGGACAGTAGAGGTTATCCCACAGCTCATTCTTCACCAGCGCCTCGGCAAAGGCCCGGCAGCCGGCAAAACCGCAGCCCCCGCAGTTGGCACCCGGAAGGGCCTCTTCCACCTCATCGATCCTGGGATCCTCGTATACCCTGAACCGCTGGGCCACAAAATAGAGAATGACGGCAGCAGCGGTGCCGATCCCCACCAGGGTGATGATTGTGATGATGATGATCTGGTTCATGATCCGGGATTCATTTTCTTCAGCGTAAATGTAAATGCATTTGAGATGCGTTTTCTCAGGAGAAGAAGTGCCAGGTAGTAAGGCACCAGTGAACCCAGCGCGATCAATCCGGCACGCATCTCACCGACGCCCGCGGCCACCAGGCCGGTCAGCACCGCCATCAGCATCACAAACGGATAGATGTACCCCAGTGCCACCGCCTTCAACCCGGTGTTGCGGGCAATCTGCACCCTGACCGGTTCACCGGGCGCATACCGGCCATCTTCCACCGGGATGTCCAGGTATTTTTCCTCCCTGTCCGCCGCCCCGCACACTCCTTTCGCATGACAGGCGGCACATGCCGATTCACAGTTGATCTTTACGTGTGCCACACGGTCCCGTACCTGCTCAACAATTCCTTCATGGTCAATCATATGCTGGTCCGGCATGGTCCTGATTCCTCAATTTTGCTACAAAATTATTGATGTTGGGGTATTCTAGGTTGCTTAAAATCATGTTCACTCTTTTTCCGTGTTATTTATCATGGTTTTAAATAACATGGCGATCAGAAGGTGAAGCCCATGAGAAAATAAACCTGGCCCGGAAGCACCCTTTCCGCATCCCCGTCTCGGTAGAGTCCGGAAAGCGCACTCTGGAAACGGACTCCGTACTGGAAGCGCATCACCTGGAACCCGAAACCGTAAGTGATGCCGTATCCCCGGTCGTTGTATTCCGCTGTGAAATCCACCGCACCGTTGTCCGTTTTCCCGGCAAAATGATAACTGTAATATCCTCCGATCTGGAAGGATGTCCTCATTCCGCCTCCGCGCCGGCCCGGATTGCTGATCAGCAGGTTGAGGGGGACTGTCACCGAATGGGTCCGGAATTTCCCGTCCGGGTGCCGGCTTCCCGCGGTCCCGTACAGCACCTCCGGCTGGAGGGTCAAAAAGCGGGTGATCCTGATATTCGCGAAAAGCCCTGCCTGGGTGGCAAAAATGCTTTTTGCCCTGTAGAATGCCTCCGGGTATTCGTGATGACCCGACCCCAGGTTAAGCCTCACTCCCGGAGTGAAGATCCCGGCTTTTTCAGCGGTTTCTTCCGCAGGCTGCATATCGGAGATGGATTCGGCCCTGGATAGCTGCAGGAGGGCATCGCTCAGATAATTGACGATGAGGGCCATCCCATCGTAATCCAGCAGATCGGCATCATCCTCCGGCTTGTGGTAAGGGGATTCCGTTCCGGTAAAGACATGGATGGCCGGGATCCCCCGGTTCCCGAAGGGGGCAGTGTCGGTGCGCTGCACCACCTGGCCGTCGGATTTTCTGACCACGAGGCCGTGTTTGGCGGCAAGCTCACCGGTGAGCCATTCCCGGCCGGTCATCTGCTTCACCCCGTGCAGGTCCACTCCCCCGTGGGCCTGGTACATCCCCACCATGTCCAGGCTGAACATCAGGCTGATCTTTTCCGGACTCACCGTGGAATCCTCCACGAAACGGGTGGATCCGATCAGTCCGCTCTCCTCCCCGTCGAAGGCCACAATGATGATGCTCCTGCCCGGGGATTCTGCGTTTCCGGCCAGGTTCCTGCCGATCTCGATGATGGACGCGATGCCGGAGGCGTTGTCATCAGCCCCGTTGTAAACCACCGTATCGCCGTCGCTGACCTTCCATCCCAGGTGGTCGTAATGGGCGCCCACCACGATATATTCCTCCCGCAGTTCAGGGTCGCTGCCCGGAATGACACCCACCACATTCCGCCCCCGGATGTTGAGGATCCCGGTCCTGTGGGTAAAGGGATGAAAATAGTCTCCCTGATACGGCCCGATCCCCGCCTGGCTGAACCGGCAGGCGATGTAATCCGATGCCTTCCGGCCCTGTTCAGTCCCGAACCCGCGCCCCAGAAGGGAATCCGAGGCAAGGTAGAAAACATGCTGTTTCAGCAATTCGGGGGATGTGGAAAACTGGGCCGACAGGGACACGGTCATCCCGGCTGCAAGGACCAGCAGGAGTCGTTTTGTTTGAATCATGTGATGTCGTTATGTCAGGTTCCAAATTTTTCTGAGGGATGACCTGGAAGTCACCTGGGATTTTTGCAAAGCAACAACCACGTGACGACAGGGCATCCCTCAGAAATGAAAGCAAGGGAGACAGGGTCCGGTTTACTTCTTCAGCAGGTCCCTGATCTCGGTCAGCAGGTTTTCTTCCTTGCTGGGAGCGGGCGGCGGAGCAGCAGCCTCTTCCTTTTTCTCGAGCTTCTCCTTCATTTTGTTGTACCCCTTGACCACCCAGAAGACGGCCAGTGCAACGATCAGGAAGGTGATGATCGTGTTCAGGAACAGCCCGATGCTCATGGCCACCTCGGGGACTTCCTCGCCGCCTGCCATGGTGGCGGCCTTCAGGACGATCTTCCAGTCCGCAAAGTCCACATTCCCGAGCAGGAGTCCGATGGGCGGCATGATGATGTGGTCCACCAGGGATTTGACAATGGCGCCAAAATAAAGGGCGAGGATCAGGCCGACCGCCATTTCCATGACGTTGCCTTTGCTGATGAATTTTTTAAATTCCTGTAACATTGTTTTTTAGTTTAAGGGTTAATCAAAAGAAAACAACCTTTGCACGGTGAAATCCAGCAGGTTGTTTCCGTTTATGTTCTGAAATTTAGGAAAATTAACTGATATTCCCCCAGTCGATCCGTTCGGGGTGTGCTTTTTTCACGTGTTTGGCAAAGAGCCAGTTTTTTTCAAGGGACAGGTCGGGATCCTCCGCGATGATATTTTCCGCTGTGTCGCGGGCCAGCTGCAGGATCTGTCCGTCGCGCCCCAGGTGGGCGATCTTCAGGTTGAAGGGGACCCCGCTCTGCTGGGTGCCCTCGATGTCGCCCGGTCCCCTCAGCTTCAAATCCACCTCGGCGATCTCGAACCCGTCAGTGGTGGCCACCATGGTATCGATCCGTTTTCTGGCCTCCTCCGACAGCTTGTAGCCGGTCATCAAAATGCAGTAGGACTGGTCGGCTCCCCGTCCCACCCGTCCGCGCAGCTGGTGCAGCTGGGAAAGGCCGAACCGCTCGGCGCTTTCGATGATCATCACCGTGGCGTTGGGAACATCCACCCCCACCTCGATCACCGTGGTGGCCACCATGATGTGGGTCCGTCCGGCCAGGAAATGGCGCATGGAGATCTCCTTCTCCTCCGGTTTCATCCGCCCGTGGACCACGCTGACCTGGTAGAGCGGGGGTGGGAAGGCCCGGGAGATGCTCTCGTAACCGTCCTCCAAATCCTTGTAATCCAGGGTCTCGGACTCTTTGATCAGGGGATAGACGATGTAAGCCTGTCTCCCCTCGGCCAGTTTCTTCTTCAGAAATCCGAATACCTGCAGCCGCTTTGCGTCGTAAGAATGGCGGGTGATCACAGGCCTGCGGCCCGGGGGCAGCTCGTCGATCACCGACACGTCCAAATCGCCGTACAGCGTCATGGCCAGGGTGCGCGGGATGGGAGTGGCCGTCATCACCAGGACGTGGGGCAGCACGTCCGCTTTTTCCCAGAGCCTGGCCCGCTGGGCCACCCCGAACCGGTGCTGCTCGTCAATGACCACCAGTCCCAGGCTTTTAAACTGCACCGTTTCCTCGATGAGCGCATGCGTGCCGATCAGAATGGGCAGGGTCCCCTCGAGCAGTCCCCCGTGAATCACCTCCCGTTCGCTCTTTTTGGTGGATCCGGTGAGCAGCCGCACCTCCAGGTCCATTCCCTCCAGGAAGGCCGTGATGCTACGGAAATGCTGCTGGGCCAGGATCTCCGTGGGGGCCATGATGCAGGCCTGGAACCCGTTGTCGATGGCAATGAGCATGGACATAAGCGCCACCAGTGTCTTCCCGCTGCCCACATCGCCCTGCAGCAGCCGGTTCATCTGCTTCCCGGATCCCATGTCCCTGCGGATCTCCTTCATGACCCGTTTTTGTGCGTCAGTGAGCTCGAAGGGCAGGAACTCACTGTAGAAGGTGTTGAAGTTTTCCCCCACCTTTCTGAATACATTTCCCCTGAAGTGCCTGGTCCTGGCTGACTTGCTCTGGAGGATGTTCAGCTGGATATAGAACAGCTCCTCGAACTTCAGCCGGAGTTCGGCCCTGCGGTACTGGGCGGGTGAGTCGGGGAAATGGATCTGGCGCAGGGCGGTGTCCAGGTTCACCAGGTTCAGTTTCTGAAGCAGCCAGGCGGGAAGGGTTTCCTCGAAACGCTCGGGCAGGTTTTTGATCAGGTTGGCCTGCAGCTTGCTGATGGCCTTCGAGGTGAGGTAATTGTCCTTGAGCTTCTCGGTGGTGGGGTAGACGGCCTGCAGTTTTGAAGTGACCGCCTGCCTGCGGCCGGGATCTTCGATCTCGGGGTGCACCACGTTGATCTTCCGGTTGAAGATGGTGGGTTTCCCGAAGATCACCACCTCCTTGTCCGGCGGGTAGTTCTCCGGGATCCACTTTGCTCCCCTGAACCAGACAGCTCCAGGTGACCGGTGCCGTCGGTAAATCCGGCCACCAGTCTTTTCCCGCTCCCCTTCCCGACAGAAGCATAGCCTGTGATCTTCCCCCGGATCTGGACATGGGGCATGTCGGCGGTTACCTCCGAGATGCGGTAAAACCTGCTCCGGTCCACATACCTGAACGGGAAATGGGTGATCAGGTCCTCGAATGTGCTGATGTTCAGTTCCTGTCTCAGCAACTCGGCCCGTTTGGGGCCCACCCCCTGAAGAAACTGGATGTCCTGCTGCAGATATTGTTGCATGCGTGGAGCATTTTATGTAAAATTAGCATTTTAGCGCAATCTTGCCAGGATGATCCGGCGAATCATCAGATATACCGCACACCTGTTTCACATCCGCCACCGGCGGGGCAGGGGGATCCATTCCCCGTATCTGTTCGAATTTGTCCATGAAATCCTTTTCAATGCGCGCGGGACCGGGACACCGGAAGGGATCCTCCGCATCCACCGGGAACTGGGGCGGGATTGGACGCTCATCCCGCAGGAACGATGGTTGTACCGGGCAGCCCGTGCCCCGCTCCCTGCCGGGAGTGAAAGTGCTGCGGGCGAGCGGAGCGTCCGTTCATTCGTGCGGCGATCCTCGGTTCCGCCCCGCTACGGGGCACTGCTGTACCGGATCGCCCGGTGGTTCCGGCCGGACATGCTCCTGGAGCTGGGAACGGGACTGGGTGTCAGCACCCTCTACCTGGCCTCCGGGGCACCCGGCGTGCCCCTGCACAGCGTGGAGGGGCACACGGAACGGGCGGCCTTCGCCGCATCGCTGTTGTGCAGATGCGGACTGGAACAGGTCTCCATCCACTGGGGGGAGATGGATGAAAAACTGGACGGGATCCTTATGCAGATGCCCGGACGCTTCCTGGCATTTATCGACGGCAACCACCGGTATGAACCCACGGTAAGGTATGTCCGGAAGCTCCTCTCCGTGGCGGGAGAAGAGGCGGTGATCGTCATGGACGACATCTGCTGGTCGCCCGAAATGGAAAAAGCATGGAGGGAGGTGACAATGTGGCCGGAGGTCAGGGCCAGCGTTGATTTGTTCCGCTTCGGGATCCTTTTTTTGAGAAAAGATCTGCAAAAAATGCACTTCAAAATAAACTTTTGAGATTTAAAAGAATCTAAATCATAATGATTACTTTCGGGAACAATTTTCATACCTAATGGACAACAACGCAGTCATCAGCCTGGATAAGATCGTCAAGAACTATTACATCGGCACGATTGTCGTGGAGGCGCTCCGCTCGGTGGACATTGAGATCAAAAAAAATGAATATGTGGCCATCATGGGCCCCTCCGGATCGGGAAAATCCACCCTTATGAACCTGATAGGATGTCTGGACACCCCCACAAGCGGCACCTATATCCTGAACGGAACCGATGTGAGCAAAATGGAGGACAATCAGCTGGCCGAGATCCGGAACCGGGAAATCGGCTTTATCTTCCAGACCTTCAACCTGCTTCCCCGTTATACGGCCCTGGAAAATGTGACCCTCCCCCTGATCTATGCGGGAAGTCCCAAAACGGCACGGGTGGAAAGGGCAAAGGAGGTCCTTACCAGCGTGGGACTGGGGGACCGCATGGAGCACCGGCCCAACGAGCTGTCGGGGGGACAGCGTCAGCGGGTTGCCGTGGCCAGGGCGCTGGTCAACCATCCCTCGATCATCCTGGCGGATGAGCCTACCGGGAACCTGGATTCAAAGACCTCGCTGGATATCATGAAGCTGTTCGGCCAGATCCACGCACTTGGAAACACCATCGTCATTGTCACCCATGAGGACTTCATCGCCCGCTATGCACAGCGGATCATCCATTTGCTGGATGGGAAGGTGGAAAGTGTGGAGGAAAACGGGAAACGGGAACAGTAGGACTGTGAATGGCCAAAAAATCAGACATTTATACAAGAAAGGGAGACAAAGGGGAGACCTCCCTGCTGGGCGGAAAGCGGGTCCCGAAATTCCATCCCAGGATCCGTGCATACGGATCGGTGGATGAACTGATGGCCCAGACTGCCATGCTGAGGGACCTGCTGGAGGATGCATCCCTCAGGGCGGACCTGCTGGAGATCCTCTATATCCAGATGGCCACAGCCTCGGTTCTGGCGGCTGACTGTGAGGATTGTCCCGTGATGCTTCCCGAAGTGGGTGCGGCGCAGGTCCGTTTCCTGGAGAACAGGATCGATCAGATGGACGCATCCCTGAAGCCGCTTACCTCATTTCTGATCCCCGGCGGACACCCTGCGGTATCCCAGGCACACATTGCACGGACCGTGTGCAGGAGGACCGAGAGGGAGATCCTGGAACTGGCAAGGGAGGCTTCCGTGGATGAGGAGATCCTTCGTTTTTACAACCGGCTTTCCGATTATTTCTTCGTCCTTTCAAGGAAGATTGCGCATCTCGTGGGCATCGAACAGAAACCATGGGATCCGAAGTTGTAGGTTTCATTTTTTTTTATAATTTTGCCGCACTTTAAAAGTACCCATTGTTAAATTGTAAATTCTGCGTCTATGTACTGGACACTGGAATTAGCCTCAAAACTTGAAGATGCCCCCTGGCCTGCCACCAAGGAAGAGCTGATCGACTTTGCGATCCGGTCGGGTGCGCCGATGGAGGTGATCGAAAATCTTCAGGAGATAGAGGATGAGGGAGATGTCTATGAA
>DSDZ01000318.1 GCA_011048475.1 Bacteroides sp.
GTATATATATTTGCACATCCATTGAATACGTTATTGTAAATCATTGATAATTAAAGGTTTTTTAAGATGACAAAAGCAGATATTGTAAACGAGATTTCCAAGAACACGGGAATTGAAAAGGTGACTGTTCAGAAAACAGTCGAAGCTTTCATGGAAACTGTGAAAGATTCACTCAGCAACAACAAGAATGTGTACCTGAGGGGATTCGGCAGCTTTATCGTGAAGAAAAGGGCTAAAAAAACCGCAAGGAACATTTCCAAGAACACGACCATCATCATTCCTGAGCATTCCATTCCTGCATTCAAGCCTGCCAAGACATTTGTCAGCAAAGTGAAGACCAACGTCAAGTAATTTGTACCTGTTATGCCGAGCGGAAAGAAAAGGAAAAGACATAAGATGGCAACCCACAAGCGCAAGAAGCGTTTGCGGAAGAACAGGCACAAGAAGAAGAAATAAACATATCATTTCTCTTGTAATAAACCTAAAGCACCTGCGCCGGGCTTTAGGTTTATTTCTGTATAGGGTTGACCCGCCCGGTCGCACGGGCGGGATCCCATCAGTCCCGTACAGAATCTGGATTTCAGCTTAATCTTCGAAAATGAGGACAGAGTGAGCAGTGAACTGGTAATCAACTCCACGAAAGAGCGGGTTTCGATTGCACTACTTGAAGACGGAAGACTTGTTGAACTAAACGAATCATCGCTTAAGCAGCAATTTTCAGTAGGAGATATCTACCTGGCAAGGGTGAAAAAGATCATGCCGGGACTCAATGCCGCGTTCGTGAATGTGGGGTATGAGAAGGATGCCTTCCTGCACTACCTTGACCTGGGGCCGCAGTTCAGCTCATTGAACAAATACCTGAACCAGGCCCTTTCCAGGAAAGGCAGGCCCCAGCCCATCAGCAAATTCAAACGGCTGCCCGATATCAACAAACACGGAAAGATCGGTGAGGTGCTCAAGCAGGGGCAGCACATCCTTGTACAGATCGCCAAGGAACCCATCTCCACCAAAGGTCCGAGGCTTACATCCGAGATCTCCATCGCGGGCAGGAACCTGGTGTTGATGCCCTTCTCGGACAAGATCTCCGTCTCCTCCAAAATATCCTCCCAGGCCGAGAAAGACCGCCTGAAAAACCTGCTGCAGGCCATCCGGCCCCAGAACTTCGGTATCATTGTGCGTACTGTTGTGGAAGGGAAGAAGGTGGCGGAGCTGGATGCTGAACTGCGCGGTCTGGTGAAGAAATGGGAAACGGCCTTCGAAAAGCTGAATCCAAAAAATGTGCCCAGCCTGGTGATCAGCGAACTGAGCCGCGAATCGGCCGTGGTGCGGGACCACATGAACGTGAACTTCGACGGGATCCACATCAGCGACGAAAAGGTATTCCAGGAGATCAAGGATTATATCCGGGAAGTGGCGCCCGAGAAAGAGCGGATCGTGAAGCTCTATTCGGGTAAGACCCCCATCTTTGACAGCCTGGGCATCGTAAAGCAGATCAAGGCTTCCTTCGGAAAGACCGTTTCCTTCAAACACGGCGCCTACCTGATCATCGAGCATACCGAGGCGCTGCACGTGATCGATGTGAACAGCGGAAACCGGTCCAGGTCGGCCAGCGACCAGGAGACCAATGCGCTGGAGGTGAATCTGGCGGCGGCCGACGAGATCGCCAGGCAGCTGCGCCTGCGCGACATGGGGGGGATCATTGTGGTGGACTTCATCGACATGCACAAAAACGAACACAGGCAGCAGGTGTATGACCGGATGAAGGAAGCCATGGCAAAGGATAAGACCAAGCATAACATTTTGCCCCTGAGCAAATTCGGTCTGATGCAGATCACCCGCCAGCGGGTTCGTCCCGAGATGCACATCGACACTTCGGAGACCTGTCCCACCTGCCGTGGAAGCGGCAAGGTGCAGCCGCCCATCCTGTTCCCGGAGATGGTCAGGAACGAGCTCTCCGTCCTGGTCAAGGAGCAGCAACTCTCAAGGGCACAGGTCCACCTGCATCCCTTTGTTGCCTGCTACCTGAAGAAAGGCATTCATTCCGAGGAGAAGAAATGGAGAAGGGAATTGGGCTGCCGGGTGAAGATCCACCCTTCCGAGGAGCTGCATTTGCTGGAATACAGGGTGTTCGACACGGAAGGCAAGGAGCTCCACCGCAAACGCCACTGACCGGGCAACCCCGGGCATCCGGGCAACCCCGGCCATCCGGGCATCCGGGCAACCCCGGCCATCCGGGCCCCTTCGGGCGACGCCTATAAACCTTTCCCGGCCACGGGTGTTATTCCAAGAAGAAAACACAATCCGGAAACAAATAACAGACCTATGATCCGACATCTCACAATCTCCGGCTTCATCCTGTTGACCTCGCTTCAGCTGGCTGCCCAGATCGCCGATCCGGTGAAATGGAACTTTTCCTATGAAGTGACGGGCCGCCAGGAAGCTGACCTGATCTTCAAAGCCACGATCGATCCTCCCTGGCACCTTTATTCCGCCTACCTTCCGGAAGGGGGACCCATCGCCACACAGGTTCATTTTGAGGAGAGCGATGCCTTTACCCCCGTGGGGAAGATCGTGGAGGTTACCAGGCCGAAGATCAAATTCGACGAGGGATTTCAGATGGAGGTGGGAACCCTCTCGGGAAGGGCCGAACTCAGGCAGAAGGTGCGGCTGGAAGGAGCCGGTCCCCATACCCTCAGCGGGGAGGTGGAATTCCAGGTGTGCGACGATGTGACCTGCCTGCCGCCCAAATTGGAACCGTTCTCCATTACCGTCTCCCTGCCCGGGGGGACCGCCTCTGAAAGCGATGCGGGACGTCCGTCAGCCGCCGGAACCCCCGAAGAGCGCGCCGCCGCCGGAACCCCCGAAGAGCGCGCCGCCGCCGGAACCCCCGAAGAGCGCGCCGCCGCCAGAACCCCCGAAGAGCGCGCCGCCACCGATCCTGGTGATGCCGGGACCGCCGCCATGCGAACCGGAAATGAAACCGCCGCCGCCTCAGAAGCCGGGGCCCAGCGTACCGGTGCCTCCGGCGCGGTCACCGGAACCGGCGCAGAGCGTACCACCGCCGAATCCGGGGAGGGCGGGGCCATCGCAGGGGTGCCCGCCATGGAGGAAGAACGATCCCTGTGGGGCTTCTTCTGGCTGGCATTCGGACTGGGACTGCTGGCATTGCTGACCCCCTGCGTATTTCCCATGATCCCCATGACCGTCAGCTTCTTCATGCAGGGGAGCGAGCGGCGGACGAGGGGGATTTTCAGGGGATTGATCTTCGGATTGTCCATCGTGGCCATCTACACACTGCTGGGGGTGATCGTCAGCATTTCCAACGTGGGACCCAATGCGGCCAACGCACTGAGCACCCACTGGATCCCCAACCTGATCTTCTTTGCCCTTTTCGTACTGTTCGCCTTTTCGTTTTTCGGCATGTTCGAGCTGGTGCTCCCTTCCTCCTGGGTGAACAAGGCGGACAGCCGGGCCGACCGCGGAGGGTTCGGAGGAGCATTTTTCATGGCCCTCACCACCGTGCTGGTCTCTTTCTCCTGCACCGGTCCCATCGTGGGAGCCCTGCTGGTGGAGGCGGCCGGGGGACTGGCCCTGAAGCCCATCCTGGGTATGTTCGGGTTTGCACTGGCCTTCGCCATCCCCTTCACCCTGTTTGCCATCTTCCCCTCCTGGCTCAAGGGACTTCCCAAATCGGGCGGATGGCTCAATTCGGTCAAAGTGGTGCTGGGATTCATTGTGCTCGCCTTCAGCATGAAATTTCTGCTGGCGCTGGATCCTGCCGGCAGGGTCCTCACCCGCGAGCTGTACCTGTCCATCTGGATCGTGCTCTCCATCCTACTGGGACTCTATTTCCTTGGGAAGATCAGATTCGCACATGACAGCGACGTGAAGCACATCACCGTCCCCAGGCTCCTGCTGGGTGTGGCCTCCTTCACTTTTGCGATCTATCTCTTTATGGGCCTTTTCGGTTACGAACTGAAGCGGGTGGCCCCGCTGCTCCCCCCGAAATCGGAAAGCATGATCGACCTCACCCGTGAGGCCGTCCAGCCGGCCGCGCCCGTCGCCGCCCAGCCGGCCATTGAAGCTTGTGTCCCCGGAAAATACACAGACCTGTTCCACATGCCCCATGGCCTGACCGGCTTTTACGACCTGGAAGAGGGACTGGCCTGCGCGGCGGCCACGGGCAAGCCGGTACTGATCGACTTCAAGGGCCATTTCTGCAGCAACTGCAAGAAAATGGAGGCATCTGTCTGGTCCGACCCGGAAGTGCTTGCCATGCTAATGGATGAGTTCGTGATCGTGGCCCTTTACACGGACGACCGCACCCGGCTGCCCGAGTCGGAGTGGTACACCTCCCCGGAAGACGGGAAGGTGAAAAAGACCATCGGACAGCAGAATGTGGATTACGAGATCCGGAACTTCCGCACCAACACGATCCCCCTATACGTGATCATGGACCCGGACGGGAACGTGGCGGGCAACCCGAAGGGGACGGATCTGGATGTGCAGAGCTACCTGAACTGGCTGAACGCGGGCCGGGACGCCGTGATGCAGCAGGTCCGGAACACTGTGATGCAACAGGACAGGGACACCGTGTCGCAATAAATCAGCCCCCCCGGCCTTGATAGATCCACTTTCATTGCAGATGATAGTCCTGGATCAACAGTGAGACAGAAAGATTGAGGTGGGCCGCCAGTTTCCTGATCATTCCGATTGTTAACCTGCGTTTTTTACCTGTTTTTGATCAAGCACTGTCCGGGCTTTCCACGCGAACCTTTCCTTTTCTTTGCCGTATAAAAAGACCGGATGATCGGCCCGGACCGACCGGATGATCGCACCCGTGTCAAGGGAAAAGCCATGAAGAAGGAAGAGATCGAAAGGTTGAAATACAGGAGGCAGTATCTGCTGGCACCGCAAACCGTCAGCTGTCCGTTTCTTCATCACGAATACATTGTTACAGGCACCTACCGGCTGTATGCGCACGTGGATCTGCATGTGACCGAATGTAAGGAAAACGGGACCAGGCTGTTCCTGCTGGGAGACATCTTCGATTACCGGAGCCCCGGTAAGTTGAACGCCCACATCCTGCAGGATCTTTCATGGTATGGTTTCCGGGAGATCCTCCGGGAGATCGGCGAGTACTGCGGCAGGTTCGTACTTGTGTACGTGAAGGGGGATGATCTGAAGCTGGTCCACGATGCCACGGCAGCCAGGAAGATCTATTACTGCCTGCAGGAAGGGGGTACCTGGTTCTCATCGCGGCCGAATCTGATTGCCAATGTGCTTGAAATAGGGCAGACTGATCATCCAGAGCTTTTAGATTATTATCGTTCGGAAGTGTTTAAAGCGAGTAACTGCTCCAGCGTCGGTGACTTTACCATTTATAAGGGAGTCAGGCAATTGATGCCGAACCATTATTATCATGTTTCGGAATCAGCCGTGCACCGTTACTGGCCGGTGGGAATAACAGAAAGAAGGGAGCTTGAGGATGTGGCCGGGCGTTGTGCCGTTATGGTGAAAGGATTCATGGAAAGCATTATCAACAGGTATGACGTGATGCTTCCGGTTACCGGCGGCAAAGATTCGAGAACATTGGTGGCAGCCACAAAAGACATGACGGACCGGGTATTTTATTATATCAACATAAACGAGTACATGGATGCACGCTGCAAGGATATTGCCTTATCGGAGAAGCTGTGCAGGAAGAATCACCTGGAGTTCCATGTACTTGACCCATATTCCGACGTTGACAAGGATTTTGAGAGTATCTATTTTGAGAACAATGGATATGACTGCAGAAGATACCTGCCGCATATCTATAATTACTACACCAATTTCAGGGACAAAGTGAACCTTCCTGGAAACACGGCAACCTCAGGAAATGAGTGGTTCAAGGGAACAAAGATGCGCTTTACAGGAAAAAGACTGGCAAAAAGGAACCGGGTGGACCACTGGAAATTTGCCATTGAATATTACGATCAATGGATCAGTGGTATCAGGGAACACTGTCCGGAAAACAATATACAATTGTTCGACCTGTTCTACTGGGAAGAAAGAATGGGGAACTGGGGGGGACAGGTCACAACGGATAAAGATATCGCCCAGGAAGATATCAATCCATTCAATTCGAGGAACTTGGTCATGCTCTACCTGTCCGTTGATCCCAAGTATCTGCAGATCCCGTTTTTCAAAATGTACCTGGAAGTGATCAGGCACCTGTGGCCTGACTTATTAAAGGTGCCGATCAACAGCTGTATAAAGAATAGAATCTATAAGGCAATGAAATTTGTTGGCGCACTGAATTTCTATTTCAAGATCAGGTATTCCTATTTCTGATCCCTGGCTTACCTCCAATCCCGGACAACCTGACATGACTCAACAAACTCAACTGACTCCCCTCATGCTCACGCAGTGAGCATAATAATGGAAGTGTTAAGATTGGCAAATCTTAAAAACTTCCAAACTTCAGCGTCACCCCGTAATTCCATCCCCGCAAGGCATCCACCGCGGTGTTCTCCATATGGATGTCAGTGGTGTAGCGGTAGGTGCCAAAGAGCGAGATCCTGAAGAACCGCACGATGTTCAGTTCCAGTTCCGCCCCGGCTTCGGCCACAAAGAACGAGCAGGCATCCTCCATGTATCCGTCCCAGTATTCGTAAGGATCATACCAGTCGGCACTGTAGGATGTGGATGCCACACCTCCCGCCCCGATGAGAACAGGAAAGGCCACGTGTACCGGGAACCAGCCCAGGATGATCGGTTCCATGACCAGTCCCCCGTATCCCCCCGCCAGTGAAAAGTTCAAATCCCGCGAGGCGTCGTAGACCGGATCGTTCAGGAACCCGTATCCGCCGATCCCCAATCCGAAACCGTGGCCGATCACCCATGCGCCCCTTCCTCCCATGATGATCCCGTCGCGGTGGCCGATCTGCGTATACCCCACCGTCAGGGCACCGTATCCGCCGTGCCCCTGCCTGTTGCCAAAAATGGTCTGCACATGCCCGGGGCCCCGGTCATCCCAGTCGCTCTCTTCGGCCTCCTGGGCCTGGATGACCGGAAGTGTTACAACCATCAGTACCATCCATACTGTGAACTTTTTCATCGTCATAGTTATTTGTAGTTATTGCTTAAAACCTGTATTTCATGTATACCCCGAAATCCCAGAGGTTGATCCCGAAGACCTGCCTCAGGGAAATCTCCATGAACGGGTGGTAATCCACCCCGAAGCTTGCAGGCAAATCCGCCAGCTGGTATTCCAGGGCTGCGTAACCGTCGAACCCGATGACCGGGGTGAATATCTTCGATCCGAAATAGATTTCCCTGAAGAAGATGCGGTAGCGGTCGGTCATGTAAAATCCGGCATGGGGACCGAATCCGTATATGAACTTCCAGTTCCCCAGGCGGTCCATCCCCAGGTCATGGTGTTGCTGGCGGATCAGGTTGAAGATGAGACCCTCTCCGCGGTATGACATCTGCGCCTCGTAAGAGAGTGCCTCTTCCAGGTTCACCCGGAACGAGATCGCCGAAGTGTATCCCCCGCGCACACCCACTTCCTTCGCATAGAACTGCGAAAAAGCGCCGGGGGTGAAACATATGAAGATCAGGATGTAAATGTGCCTCATTGTTCTGTCACTTAAAGGAAATATTGATAAAGCATTTCTGCAGCGCATCGATCCTCAGTTCGCTCACCGGTTCCCCCTCGCCCATGGTTCCCACACTCCGGAAATGTTCCTTCCCGTCGAAGGTTTCCTCCGCGGACAGCATCTCTGCTGGGAGCCGCAACACAGTGTTTTCATGATGAAGGATATCAAACCCGATGCGGTTTTCCCTATCCAGGTACAATGAAACATCGGTAAAGTAGGATTCGGCGAAGATCTTGCTGAAACCGGCCCGGATGTTTTCGATCGTTAGGCTTCCGTATTTCATGTACAGATCGCTCTCGCGGATGAAATCGAATACCCAGAGCTGTGTGAAGTTGCTGTTCCCGTAAAGGTACTCCACCTGCTTAAGGTAGAATTTATCGCGCCTGGAATTGATCTTCAAGACATTGATGCTGTCCAGGTGAAGGGTGGAGGATCTGCTGTCCAGATCCAGCTGGTTCACCTGCCCCAGGGTCAGGTCCGAATAGGAAAGATCCATGGTGACCGATCCGAGCAGGCGGATCATCCCGCTGGCAAAACTGAGGCTGATGCTGGAATTCCCCCCGATCCGGTTTGCATTCAGCACACCGTTGGAAAGGTCGATATCCAGCCTTCCCTCCAGGTCGTCCATGTAAATATCCCCGAATTTGTTCCGCAGGACCACATCCAGGTACCGCGGCACCATCACCCGGTAGTTGATCTCCACCTGCTTGTTGCTGCCGGTGAGGATGTTTTCA